>NZ_JACMYP010000015.1 GCF_020889705.1 Bradyrhizobium altum
CCGGTCGCCTGCGCGATCCGCGCCCGGGCGATCGCCGCCGGGATTGAGGACCTGCTGACCGTCGCGGCCGCGATAATTCATCCGATCGCTGGCACCCGCACGGTTGCTGCTGCCGCCGAAGCGCTGCTGCACGCTGCTGTTGTTATAGCGAACGCCCTGGCGATGCGCTGAATTGTGCTGCCAGCCATTTCCGATGTTGGTGGTCCGGTGATTGACGTAGACGTTGCGATTGCCCCAGTTGCAGCCGCCGCCCCAGTAATTGCCCCAGCGACCGATCGCCCATCCGGCGCCGAAGGCAAGGCCTGCCGCGATCACACCGGCGCCGATATAGGACGGATAGCCGAAGTAATATGGCGGATAGTCTGCATAAGGCCACGAGCCATAGACCGTGGCCGGATCATAATAGGGTACGTAGAGCGTGTTCGGATCGGTCTGCTCGATGACGATGACCTGCTTGTTCTCCTGGGTCTGGACGCTGACCTTCTGTTGCTTGGTCGTCACCAGCTTGTTGTTGGCCTGCGCCTTGCTGCGGAGCCGCTGGATCGCATCCATAACGTCGGCCTGTTGGGCCAGCACGGCGTCGCCCAGATTCTTGGTCCAATCGATCTTGTCGCTCATCATCGCGAGCACGTCCGCGGTGCTCGCGAGCGCCTTCACGCTGTCATCCCAGGCCTGCTTGTCGACCTCGGCTTTCAGCGCGTCCCCTTTCAGGCTCTTGCGCTCCTTCAGCCAGCGATCGGCTTGCACGACTTCGAGCGGATAGGTCGAGGCCGCCAGCACGTTGGCCAGCAGCGAGTCCGGATAGAGCGCGATTGGTGCCACCAGAGCTTCCAGCTGTTCAGGCTTCAGCAGCTGATCGGCCGGTTGTGTCGCCGCCGCCGGCTGGTTGGCCTGAACGGGCTGACTGGTTTGGGCTGGCGGTTTGTCAGCGGTCTGCGCGAATGCGGCAACTGATGCCAACGACACCAGCGCAACCGCGAGCAGAGTCTTGCCCCAACGGAACATCGCGACCTCCATCGACACCAACGGTCGACAGCATCGTCCACGGCCATGCCCCCTCCTTGATCGAGATCAAGGAAAATGTCCGTCCGCTCAACTTCCGATTTGGCCCGGCTGCTGCGACGCAAGATGGATGCGGCGATCATGGATCAGGTTCTCGAGCCGATGCGCGGCGACGTTGACCGCCGTGACTGCGCGCTCGGCCTTGTCGTCCGCGACCGGCTGTTCACGCTGCGTACGCAGCACCCGGTCGATTTCGCGCTCGATCTCTTCCAGCTCCGATTCATGCCCAGCCGCCCGGATCCGAGGCCCGAGCGAATAAAGCGTATCGAGCGCCTCTTTGCGGCTCGGTGCCTCAGCCGACCGGAGGAATTTCCACGCCGCCGCAAGCACGGACGCAAGCCCGCCCGCGACCATCGGCGCCAGGAAGATCGCATTGCCCCATTGGTCGAGAAAACTCTCCCTGGTCCCATCATAGACCGCCGCCGCCCCGGGATGCACCGGGATGTAGGCGCCGGCATCGGTATCAGGCGTCGCGATCTGGGAGAGCGCCGGCAGTTCGGCCAGCAGGTCCCGACGCGCATTCATGATCGATTGCGTCAGGTCGCCGATCAGGTCATTCCCGAGCTTCTTCTGCGCCACCAGATAGAACGACGTCTGCAGCGTCGTCAGGTCATCGGCAGGAATCGGCGGCGAGCCACGCAAGGTTCCCTTCGGCACGTCAAAACTCGCATAGGCGCGCTCCTTCTCGGCGATCGCTCCGGCGGATTCGATGGCGATCATCACCGGGCCAGCGCGCGCGGTGTGCGGGAAAACATTGCGCAGCAGCGCAAGATACCTTTCGGTCAGGGGCACGACGACCAGGATCGCCCGTACCTCCTTGGTGTCGAGGGCCCGGCGTGCGTCCGCGGGGGCAAGCGGCTTGAACGTCACACCGGCCCGCGTCAGGTCGTACTCGTCGGTCAGCACCTTGATCAGCTTCTGATTGGCTTCCGCGCCAATCACACCGATCGTGGCACGCTTCAGCTCCGTCACATCGGATATCGACGTGCCGGGCGGCGCGATCATCAGCACGGTAGCGTGGGCCAATACGATGACGGCCTGAGCTTGCGAGAGGTCGCCGACATCGCCACGGACGACGCCGAGGTCGACCTTTCCGGACGCGAATGCAGTGGCGGATTCAAGTGGCCCCGGGGTCTGCACCAGACTGAGGCGGACCGGCGCTTTCGACTGTGCGAGCTTTGCGGCAATCGCCGAGACCAACCTGCCGGCTTCGCCATCCAGGGAGCCCACTGCGATCGTCAAGGTCGTCGGCCGCTCATACCAGCGATAGGCCAGCAAGCCGGCCCCCGCCGCCAGAAGAACGATTCCCACCACCAGGGCGATGCGCAATGACCTCGGCAACCTGCTCGGATCCACGGCGCGCTACCCAATCGGTCCGGCGTCAGCCGAGAACAGTTTGGCGGCGCCGCGCCAGCGCGGCGAGCGGACGCCTCTAGAGCTTGCAACGATGATAGTTGACCTCCATCCCCTCGATGCCCGGGAACTGGCGCGTAATGGTATCGTCGTCGACGGCCTTAAGGAAGAACTGCACGTTCGATACCATGATTCCCGACGCGCAACTGACGATGATGTTGATATCCTGGCCGTCGTCCTTGCGCGATTTGATCTTGCAGTTCTCGAACTTGCCCCGGAGGCGATCGGGCTCGGCGATGAACCCACCGCCATAGACGCCCGAGAAATTCGTGAAGGTGAGCTGGTTCGCCCGGCCCTTGTGGGCGAACACTTTTCGGCACTGCTCGGCGCTCGTGGCCCACGCTCCGGTGAGATCGAAGGCGCGCGCGCAATCCGGCAATGCGAAGATCATGCCCGTCACCACGATTGCGCGAAGCTTGCGGTCCGGTTTCATCTGCGGTCTCCCTGTTCGCGATCGTCAGTGACCGCTGAGCACCAGTGTCTGGATCGGCAGCAGCAGAGCCTGGATCCGCAGCAGCAGGGCATGAACGAGTGCGGTCGCGTCGACGACGTGCAGGGCGAAGCCCTTCAACGTGCCGGTTTTCGGATCGGCAATCACGTCATGGTTGCTGGTGTAGGCATTGACGATGCAACTGCTGCCCGGCGTCACGCCATCAAGGCCGTCCTTGTAGAGCGGCTCAAGAAACACGAGGATCGAACCCGGCTTTTGCAGGTTCTGCGGGTCGATCAACAGCTCGCTGGCCCGAAACTGACCCGCGGCGATGAAATCCTGCACGCTGGTGACGACAAGCGGAATGATCACCCAGGGCTTCGAGATGCACGTGGCTTCCGCGATCATGCCGGGCTTCATCACCTGGGCCTCGATCTGCCCGAATCCTGCCTGCAACCTGTTGCGGCCCGCTTCGTCCGGTATCATGACTCCGGCTGGCCGCATGATCTGAGCGACGAGGTCCCCCGGACGAACCAGGAATTGTTCGACGCGGCCATCGACGCCGGCACGGACGAAGGTCTTGTCGAGATCCACTTGCGCCTGCGCCTGCGTGGCCTCGGCGCTCGCCTTCTCGGCCGGCAGGAGCGTGGAGACGCGCAAGGTCGCCGATTCCTTGACGGCGTTGGCCGCATCGACGCCGGACTGCCGCTGATCAACCAGGACCTGCAGCTTCTCGATGTCGCGTTGCGGTACAATGCCGGGATTGCGGCGTTGCAATTCGCTCTTCACATCCAGCTCGTCCTTTGCCTGCTGCAATGAGGCTTTCGCCTCCCCGATCTGAGCGTCTGCCTTGACGACATCGGCCTGCGCCGAGATCAGCGACGCATCGACCTCGGCGATCTTTCGCCTGGCGGTCTCCAGCGCAGCCTCTTGCTTCGAACTATCGAGCCGGAACAGAACGTCGCCTTTCTTCACCGGCGCCGTGAAGTCGACATTGACCTCGACGACGCGGCCGGAACCCTCGGGCAGGATCGGCACGGTCCTGAAGTAGATCGCCGCTGAGGTTGTCGCGGGATGGAAGTAGAAGATCATCGTGATCAGCGAGATCGTGAGCATCAGCAGCCGGTGATCCCCCATCTCAGTTCGTACCAGACGGAGAAGAACGTGATCTCCTTGCCGAACCGCTTGCCTTGCCGATAGCGGCGGTAAAGGTAATCCGGCAGGATCGTCACCAGCGAGCAGATCATGAGCTCAAGCATGGTTGTGCACCTCTTGCTTCGCGGGCGCCCGGGTGTCGGGGCTGCTGCCAGGTACGGCTTCGGCTTCCGGTTCGGCAGCGGGCGCGCCTGGCGTGGCGTCGGCGATGCGCTCGACGGAATCGGCAATGCTGCGCATCGGCGTGCCGAAATCCGGCAGATCGACGAGTGCCAGCAGCAGGCCGGCGATCCAGAAGATATGCATGTGGGTGAAAAGCGATATCAGGCCGAGGACGGCGACGATCTCAAACTGAAGCTTCTGGGACTTGTGCGCCATGCGCTCCGGCAGGCTGTGCAGCTTCCAGTAGAGAGTGCCAACCCACAAGACCGTAGCTACGAGGAAAATACCCATCACCACCATCAGGGTGTCCGACCCGTCGGCGCCGGGAATGAAGAACGGCAGATGATGGGGGGCTGCCGGATGGATCTGTTCGTTCAAGCCAAGTCTCCCGGTAGCAAAAACCGCAGGCAATCTTGATCGACACTGCTGATGATCCTATCGCGCTTGATTGATCTGGATCAAGGAGGCCCGTCGGCTCATCCCTACCGTTTCGGGGGCAAGGTGGATGATCGGGCTTAGGAGTCCCCAGCCATGCGAGACAAGATCGACGAGCTGATCCCGAACGCGCACGAGATCCAGAAGCAGGCCGCGCTCCAGGAAGCCGAGAAGGCCGAGGAGAACGCCAAGCGCGCCGCCGTCATCGAAGCTGAAAAGCGCGCCTTGATCGAGCGGCTGAGCAAGCCTTCCGGTCTCAGCGAGGACGAGAAGATCAAGCTGGCATCGACGGTGATTCAGCGCGCGGTGCGCAACGGCCTGAGCGAAGTGCAGGTCTATCGCTTCCCCAACACGCTGTGCACCGACAGAGGGCGAGCCATCAATCAGATGGAAACGGGCTGGGAGAAGACCCTGACGGGCATTCCCAAGGAGATCTACCAGCTCTGGGCGGATTACCTGCAGCCGCGTGGCTATCGCATCGCCTACCAGGTCGTCGATTACCCCGGCGGCATGCCCGGCGACATCGGCATCGTCATTGCCTGGGGCGACTAGCTCAAACGATGGATGGACATCGATGGCGAAAGACAAGTCCGCTGGGAAGATGAAGCGCAAGGCTTATGAAGAAGAACTGCAGAAGCTCCAGGTCCAGCTCTGCCATCTCCAGGATTGGGTACAAGCGAACAAGCTCAGGGTCATCATCCTGTTCGAGGGACGCGATGCAGCCGGCAAGGGCGGCACGATCAAGGCCCTGACCGAGAAGGTCAGCCCGCGCGTGTTTCGCGTGGTCGCGCTGCCCGCGCCATCCGATCGCGAGAAGTCCCAGCTCTTCATCCAGCGTTACATGCAGCATTTTCCGGCCGGCGGGGAAATCGTGATCTTCGATCGCAGCTGGTACAATCGCGCCGGCGTCGAATATGTGATGGGGTTCTGCACGTCGGCGGAGCACAAGCGGTTTCTCTCGCTTTGCCCGCAGATGGAGCAATACATTATCGAGGGCGGCATCATCCTGATCAAGCTGTGGCTCGAGGTCGGGATGGATGAGCAGGAACGCCGCTTCAGGGCGCGGATCGACGATCCGATGCGGCAGTGGAAACTGAGCCCGATGGACACGGAATCCTACCGGCGCTGGTACGATTACTCCCGCGCGCGCGACCTGATGTTCAAGGCGACGAGCTCGAAGCACGCGCCCTGGAACGTGATCCGCTCCGACGACAAGCGGCGGGCGCGGCTGAACTGCATCTCATTCCTGCTGAAGACAATTCCTCACGGACGGGTCAAGCGCGACAAGGTCAAGCTGCCCCGACGCTCCAACAAGGGCCGTTACAACGATCAGGCCGGCCTGCGCGGGATGACGTTCGTCGAGGAACGCTACTGAAAGGACAGGCCGTGCCGGGCGCGCGGCCTGGATCCCTCGGACCTATTTCAAGCGGATCGAGACGCCGCCCACAGCGGCCGAGACTTCGGCACCGACCTTCGGGCCGCTGAGCTGCAGGATCACGCCATTGGCATTCTGCAGTTGCACGCCTCCGGCGCCCGCGGCGATTGCTCCACCGGCGCCTGCGGCGCTGTAGGAGCCCTCGATGGAGGCAGGCCCCCTGAGGTTGATAGCGCGGCCGACAAATTTGGTGGTGGATGCGCCGATCGTGAAGCCGACGCTCATGCCCGAGACCGTGAACGGATAGTGCTTGCCGCGCAGCGTCAAGACGCCCTCACCGCCTCCGACGCCGACGATGAATCCGCCCTTGGTGAAGATGACGGCGACCGAGCCGGTTTCCGCCGCCGACGGCGTGCTGAAGCCAGCCAATCCAATCGCCAGCGCAGCAAGAGCTCCGATCAAACCCACTTTCCTCATAATGTCCCTCCAGGAACCGGTTGCGTTACGACCTGTGGCGCAAGGATCATCGCCGCAAGGATGCGGCGACGCCTTGCGATAACTCCTCCTCTTATGATGCAGCCTTCAGCTTCGGCGCCGCCGTCTTCGGCTTACCTTTCCTGGCCAGCGCCTCGGCCGTGACGAGCTTCAAACCCTCGGTCGCGTCGTAGCCATGGATTTCCTTCACATCCAGCTTGCGCATGAAATCGATGGTCTCCTGCGTGATGACCTGGCCAGGCACCATGATCGGGAAGCCCGGCGGGTACGGGATCACGAAGTTCGCGGAGACGAGATCGGGTCCATTCTTCAGGCGTCTGTCGATCTCGGGATCGTTCAGGCGAATATATTCGCATCCGGCAGCGTCGTAGGCTGAATAGAATCCGCCGCGGATGTCACCCTCGTTCGTCTTGGTGCCGGCGTCGCCGCGATAGGCATCGTGGAAATGCGAGAAGTTCGGCAGGTCAGGCACGTCCTTCATCAGGCTGTTGACCCGCATGTCGAAGCTGACCCTGGCGTTCGCTCCGCCCTTGGCCAGCCCGCGATCGATCTCACCGGAGATTTCGGCCAGCACCCGGACAAGATGCGCGACGTCGCTCCGCGTATTATTGATGTTGGACTGGATCAGAACCGAGTTGCGCGAGGTCTTGTTGACCTGGATGTTATAGCGACTGGCGAGCAGGCCCTTGAACTGCGTTCCGTCGTACCCGGCCGTGCCGCAGACCAGCGTCATGCGGGTCGGATCGAGGCAGAACTCGTCGTCGTTCAGGCTCTTCAGCGCGCTCGCCCAATTGGTGCCATCAGCCAGATAGTCGGTGAAGCCGCTCTGGCGATATTCCTTCGGCACCATCGCATCCGCGCCGAGCACGCGGAAATACCCGGAGATTAGCGGATTGGTGTTGACCGCGTTGCGGATCGCGAACGCGATCTCCATGGCATTGGCCACCAGGCCATATCCCTCGAGCTCCATCTGCCGGCGCGAGACGTCGAGGCTTGCGATCAGCTGCTGGTTGGGGCTGGTCGACGCGTGCGTGAATACGGCCTCCTTGAACTGTGCTTCGACGGTGTGGAATTCGATGTCCTTGACTGAGAGCATTGAGCCCTGCCGGATCGCCGACATCGACTTGTGGGTCGAGTTGGTCTGGTAGACGCGCAACCGGATCTGGCGCGGATCGGGGATCAGCCTGGTCTTCAGCAGCACGTCGTCCGAGGGGCTCTTGCCGAGCTCGGCCTGCTGCTTCTCGTAAGCGGCAACCGATTTGGGATCGCGCATCCAGGCTTCGATCTCGTTCGCCGCGCCCATCGCGGTTCGCCGCCTCAGGAATGGCGAAAACCGCGCGAAGCCGAACCAGGCCTCGTCCCAGAGGAAGATCAGATCGGGCTTGATCGCGAGGCATTCCTCCATCACCCGCCGCGTGTTGTAGATGTGACCGTCGAAGGTGCAATTGGTCAGGTCGATCATCTTGACCCGGTCGAGCCGGCCATCGGCCTTCGCGTTCAGAAGCGCCTGCTTGATCGTCTTCAGCGGCACCGCGCCGTACATCGAGTATTCCGTCATCGGGAATGCCTCGACGTAGAGCGGCTGCGCGCCGGCGAGCACCATGCCGTAGTGGTGCGACTTGTGGCAATTGCGATCGACGATCGCGATGTCGCCGGGACCCAGCAGCGCCTGCACCGCCATCTTGTTGGATGTCGAGGTGCCGTTGGTCACGAAGTAGACCCGGTCCGCGCCGAGTGCGCGCGCGGCCTTCTCCTGCGCTTTCTTGATGTTGCCGGTCGGCTCCAGCATGCTATCGAGGCCGCCGGTGGTGGCGCTGCTCTCGGCAAGGAACAGGTTCAGCCCGTAGAACTCGCCCATGTCGCGGATCCAGTCCGACTTGAACACGGACTTGCCCCGCGCGATCGGCAGCGCGTGGAAGGTGCCGATCGGCCGCTGCGCGTATTTCTTCAGATTGTCGAAGAACGGCGTATCGAAGCGATCCTGCACGCCCTCCAGAATTGAAAGGTGCAATTCGAGGATATCCTCGACCGAGTAGAACACCCGGCGCGCCACGTCGGCCTCGGGATTGCCGGCCAACTCCTCGACGTCGCGATTGGACATGAGATAGAGATCAAGCTCGGGACGGACCCGCTTCAGGATATGGGCCAGCCGCAGCGCGGACGCATCGGACTCGTCGCTGAGCCCCATGGCGCCCGTCATGGCGCGAAGCACAGGCGCATCGTGGCGCGAGCGCAGCCCGAAGCCTTCATTGATCACCACCGCCGCGATATTGGGATTGAGCATTGCCGCACAGAAGGCATCCTCGAGGCTGCCCACCACGACGGGCTCGTAGATGAAAGCATCGACCGGACGTCGCAGCTTGCGCCATTCCACCAAAAGTCCTGGCCAGTTGCTGGCCGGCACGCCGGTCACGATCAGGGTCTCGAAGTAAGGACGGCGCGCCGCCGATTGTCCGAGAGTTGGCGGCAGCAAATCGGGAACGTCGCCATTGCTCTCATCTTGCGTGCTCCAGTCTCCAGAATGCTGGCGGAAGGATTTTGTCTGAAGTGCCTGCGCGATCCGCGTCGCAAGCATATGCGAGGTGGCGGCGTCGCCCGCCGCCGCGGCTTCCTTCAGCGCCGCCATCAAGCGAAGTCCCGGGTAGCCGTGAAACTCCTCGGTGATCGCAAGCGCCGACAGCGCCGCGTCGTACGCCGCACGGCCACCGCCCCTGCTCCACACCTTTGCCGCCTCGACCAGATCGCGCCAATTGTCGGCTCGTCCGCCAGGTCCGGAGAAGAACTGGTCGATGCGCTGCTGGGCCGGCTTCGCGTCGTTGGCCATCAATGTCTCCCGATTTTGGCGCTGGTTCTGTGCAATCGTAAGAACCGGCCCCATCGCTCCCTTTGATCCAGGTCAAGCCGCAGTCGGAATGAGACAAAGCTCGCAGCCGCCGGGCGAGCGCAACGTCTTGCGATGCAACAAGGCTGCGTTGTCGAGGAGCGGTCCGCGAGGGCTGCGCACGCCAAGTGTTTGCCTACGGCTTTCTGTCGCTCAATACGCTGTCGAGCGTGCGCATCCAGTCGGCGCTGTCGGTCTTGTCGGCGAGACCATCCGCCTGAAGCAGATCCCGCAATTGCGCGTGCGCGCCGACGATACAGAACGTGATGTGGCGCGATGCGAGTTCCTGGTGAAGGTCGTGCAGCATGCGTGACCCCGCCAGGTCGATGAACGGCGAGGCCGACAGGTCACAGGCCACCAGCCTGACGTCGGGAGACACCTGAAGCGCCGCCAGTACGGTTTCGAAGATCGTCTCGGCATTGACATAAAGTAGCGAGGTTTCCGGGCGGAACGCCATGATCCCGATCAACGGCTCGACATCATCATGTCGTGCCCGGTCGGAATAGCGGCCGCTGCCGGGTTGACGGCCAAGAAACGCGATGTTGGGCTGCGATGCGCGCAGCACCAGCAGGAAGATGGAGGCGACGGCCGCCAGCAGGACGCCCTGCAATATCCCGAGGAACAGCACGGATACCAGCGCGATGACAGCTGCATAGAAGTCAATCCTACTGATCCGCCACATTCTGGCGAGCGCCGGGATATCGACCAGTTTGTAGACGGCCGAAAAAACGATCGCGGCGAGCACGGACTTCGGCAGATTGGTCAGCAGCCCCGTGAAAAACAGCAGGCAGAGTGCGAGGGTTGCCGAACAAAACACCAGCGCCAGCGGCGTCCGCGCGCCGGCGGCGTCATTGACGGCCGACTGCGACAGCCCGCCGGCGACGGGATAACCATGCCCAAAAGCTGCGGCGAGATTGGCCGCGCCGAGTCCCAGAAACTCTTGCCGAACATCCAGTGCGTAACCGTGCTTTGCCGCGAAGCTTCGCGCGGCGGACACGCCTTCGACGTAGGCGAGCACGAGGCATCCGGCCGCGATCGGAAAAAGATCGTCGAACTCGAGCAAACCAAATGTCGGTACCGAAATGGTCGGCAACCCGGTCGGGATCGCGCCGGTCACCGGCAATCCCAGCTGCGCGAGCCCCAGTGCGCTGGCAGTAAGGATCGATAGCGCGACCACCGCCAGCCCAATGGGCTTTCCAGGCAGCCTGCGCTCGCCGAGCAAGAGCAGCATGGTCGCGGCCACGCCAAAGCCGAGCACCAGCGGCCTGGTATCGCCGAGTTGGCCGGCAAGCTTGATCGCGCGATCGAAGAAGTTGTGACCGCCTCCGGCCACGCCGAACAGGCTCGGCAACTGGCTCATGATGATGGTGAGCCCCGCTCCGGCCTTGAAGCCCACCAGAATACTATCGCTGATCAACCGCACCAGCAGGCTGAGCTTGAACAGCCAGGCAATCAGGCAGAGCAGTGCGACGCTGAAGGCAACCAGGCTGACGATCTGCCCGTAACGTGTCGCATCGCCGCCGGCTAATATGCCGACGGCGCCGGCGATCATCAGCGAGATCGCCGAGGTCGGTCCCACCGCGAGTTGCCGGGACGAGCCCAGCAAAGCGTATCCCACGCCGCCGAGCAGGTAGCCGTAGACGCCGATCTGCGGCGGCAGGCCGGCGAGTCCTGCATAGGCCAACGACACCGGGATCGCGTAAGCCGCCAGCGTGACCCCGGCGATTGCGTCCGCCCCGAGCCAGGATGCGCGGTAGTCGGCGAGCCAGCTCGCCGGCGGAAACCAGCGCATCCAACTCGTCTTTCCCTGGATTGACATCAAGCCCGCCGTATGACGCCACAATGGTCGCCTGTCGTCGCGCCCGCGGGTCAGCTGCTCGTTGATTCAGATCAAGCCTCGCGGTCGGCAATGTGCTTCTCACGTTGCTCGGTTCGATCGTCGTGACCTGCACATTTGCAAAATGACCGCTGGAGGCATGGCATGCGTCAGCACCGCTTACGGTTCCTCGCAATCGGAGCGCTTCTGTTGCTTGGCCTGATCGCTCCAGCACGCGCCGACGAGCAAGGGCCATCCCAGCGCATCCAGGAAGAGATCTGGGTGTTGCCGCTACCGCTCCCAATGTTCGCCTATCTGGTTCGTCCGCTCGGCGACGGCCCTTTCCCGCTGGTCATCATGAACCATGGCGTGTCGTTGAACGCCAGGGATCGCAGCTTCTTCCCGCTGGTCGAATTCCGCGATGCCGCAATGTGGTTTGCTCAGCGCGGCTATCTCGTGGTGGCGCCGGTCGGGACCGGCTATGGCGCGGCAGCCATCGATATTCCGGAACGCGGTCTGTACGGCCCGTTCTTCTCCAAGATCGGGAAATGCACCAATCCGAACTTCCTCGATCCAGGCCTTGCCGTCGCGCAGGTCGATCTCTGGATCATCGACTACATGGCTGCCGAAAAGCGCATCGTGCCGAAAGACGTCATCGTCGTCGGACAGTCGGCCGGCGGCTGGGCGGCGATCGCGCTGTCGAGCCTCAATCCGCCGCAAGTCAAGGCTATCATCACCTTTGCAGCGGGGCGCGGCGGTCGTGTCGATGGCAAGCCCAACAACAATTGCGGTCCCGACAGACTGGTCGAAGCGACTGGCGCGTTTGGTCACACATCGCGGGTGCCGATGCTGTGGCTCTACATCGAGAACGACACGTTCTTCGGTCCGGCCCTGTCAAAGCGAATGCACGAGGCATTCACGCGCGCCGGCGGTCGAGCCGAATACCATCTGTTGCCGCCGTTCGGCGACGAAGGGCATTTCCTGATCGGCTCTCCCGCTTCCATTCCCATCTGGTCGCCACTGGTCGAACGATTTCTGGACAGGGTTCGCTGATCGGCCAATCTTGCTGGAGGAGCATCCATGGTCCGATACGGTGCCTTGGCGAAGTTGGTGCTGTTCGCGGCCAGCATCAGTGCGGCGCACAGTCAACAGGCCCCGTCGCCGCCGGCCGCAGTCAAGGATGGTGCCGAAGTAGCCCCGCGTGGGGTGCGCACAGCCCGGGACATCAAATATGGCGAGTGGCAAAAGCTCTGCTTCAACGCAGCTGGCGCAAAGACATTATGCCGAACGACGATCACCGGCAGCTTCGCGACCGGCCAGACCGCCGTTCGCATCGACCTGGTCGAGCGCGAAGACGGCACCACCCGCGTCCAGCTATTCCTGCCGGTCGGGATGTATCTGCAGGCCGGGGTCAAACTATCGGTCGACCAGAAGCAGATCTATCGCCTGCCCTATACCTGGTGCGTAACCAACATGTGCATCGCAGCCGATGTTGCCGATCCCAAGCTTCTCGAGGACATGGACGGCGGGAAGGCGCTCTCGATCGACGTTGTCGACAGCAGCATTCTGACGGTGTCGACATCGGTGCCACTCGACCGCTTTGCGACCGTGCGCAAGGGAACGCCCGCGCTGACGCTCGATCAAGCCATTGATGAATGATTACGAACTGTAACCGCTAGATCACGCCAGCCAACAACCGCTCGATCGGTTGGATCAGCGAATTGGCGGTGAATGGCTTGGTCAGATAGGCCACGCATCCCGATGCCATCGCCGCCATGCGCGTCGCCGGGTTGTCGTTCCCGGTGATGTAGATGACGGGGACGTCGATGCCTTGATCCGCCAAGCGGTGCCGCAGTTCGATCCCGGAACCATCGCTGAGATTGATGTCCAGGATTAGACAAACCGCACTATCGAAGCTGCTATGCCTCAGTAAGGCACTTCCAGTCTCGAATAAGACGGATGCAAATCCATACTCCCGCAGAAGCCGTCCGATCCCGCGGAGCATGGAGGGATTATCATCCACGACGAAAACGAGTTTCGCGGTTGGCAAATTTCGAAACCTCTACCTTATCGCTCGATCAGAATCTCGACTTGCTGCCCTTCGTCCACATCTGGATGCAGGACACATCAAGCCCTCTCGGCGCGCAACATAGTCGCGGCCAACATTGCAGATACGCCCCGTCACAAAGCTTTCATATTGTACCATGGGACAGGAGTGGTGTAGCCGCGGCTCGGATCAACCCTTGACTTGGCCGCCGGGCGCGCCCGCGTTGAGCCGCTCCGCGATCGAGACCAGCTCGGCAAGTGACTGCACCTGCATCTTCTCCATGACCTGGTGGCGATGCGCCTTGATCGTGCGCTCCGTGGTGCCAAGCTCGTACGCAATCTGCTTGTTGATCCGACCGCACACAATCAGATCGAACACCTGCCGCTCGCGTGGGGTCAACCTTGCCAGCAGCGCGCGGAGGGAGTCGAGCCTGGTTCGCTGGCTCCGGGTCAACTCGTGCCGCGCGACGGCGCGATTGATTGCCTCGATCAACTGTTCTGATGCGATCGGCTTGGTCAGGAAGTCTTCGGCGCCAGCCTTGATCGCCTGGACGGTCGTCGCCGTGTCGGCATGTCCGGTGAGGAACACGATCGGAAGCGTCGACTCCAGCTCGTTAAGACGGATCTGCAGCTCCGGACCACTCATTCCGGGAATGCGTACGTCCAGCACGATGCAGCCGGCCTCCTCGTCGCCAGGCAAGCGATCGAGCAGTTGCCGGGCCGAGGCGTACGTTGCAACGCGATAGCCCGCGAGCTTGAGCCTGCGCTCGAGTGCTGTACGAAACGAGGCGTCGTCGTCGACGATATGCACGTAAGCGTGCATTTCCTCTCTCTTGCTCAACCTACGGCGAAATACCGCGTACCTATTAGCACTGCCTGCTGCCAAAGTAAGAGCCCAAACGCGCTATGCCGCCAACGGCAGTGAAAGGTGGAATACCGCTCCTCCCCCGGACTGGTTCTCGGCCCAGAGCTGGCCGCTATGCGCCAGAACGATCGTCCGTGCGATCGACAGGCCGATGCCCATTCCCTGCTCCTTCGTGGTGAAGAACGGATCGAAAATCTCGTTCAGCCGATCCTGGGGGATTCCCGGGCCGGAATCGGAGATCGAAATCACGGCCGACTCCGCTCCATTGACTTCAGTACGCCCGATGATCGTGCGTCCGTAGGGCATCCTGGCCATTGCGTCCATGCTGTTGACCACGAGGTTGAGAATGACCTGCTGCAGCTGGACCGGGTCACCTTTCACGCGCAGCGTCTGCGGCGACGTCTGCAGGTATATCGCGACGTTGCGCGCCGAGGCCTGCGGCTTGAGAAAATCGAACGCCTCCCGCATGGACTGGTTGAGGTCGATGTCCTTCTTCTCAAATGGCGCACGCTTCAGCAGGCTGCGCATCCGGCGGATCACCTCGCTCGCGCGCAGATCATCGCGCTTGATGTCGGAAATGATTTCGCGCACCTCCTGGAGGTCGGGCGTCGGCGAACCGAGGATCAACTCCGCGCTCTCGGCATTGGTCAGGATCGAGCCCAGCGGCTGGTTCAGCTCATGGGCGATCGAGGACGACAGTTCTCCGGCGGTCGCCTGCCGATTGATGTGGGCTAGCTGGGACTGTTGATTGCGGGCCTCGACCTCGGCCTTCCGCCGCATATGCCGCTCGTGCAGCAGGAACGCGATCAGCAAGGTCTGGACCAACAACGCCGTAGCGAGCGCAATCGCCCGCCAGCGATATTTTTCCAGGAAACTCGGGTCACGGAAACGAATTTCGCTGCCTTGCGGCAGACTGGCTTCGCTGACACTCCAGCGTTGCATCTGCTGCCAATTGAAGATCGGCCTCACGGCATCGATGGCCGACGGCGGCAGGTTCTCCGGGGCTTCTCCATCCAGAAGCCGCAGTGCCCTTTTTGCCGCCTCGGCACCGATCAAGGACGGGACAATGACGAATCCGCCTATGCCGCCCGGCCTGAGGAAAGTCTCCGCCGAGACGACGATAGGGCGATTTGCCTTCGCAGCGACAAAAGCGAGGGCATCTGAGGGTGGATAATAGTTGCCTTTGCCGTCGCTATAGAGGCCGGTATAGATGATCGCGCTGCGGTCGGGAAGCGCGGCCACCTGCCCGATGATGTCCGGCATCGGGCGCCCGACCATCTCGATGATATCGACGCCCGGAATGCCGGCCGCTACCTGGTCTTTCCAGTTACGAAAGATAACCTGCCGCTCCCATTCCGCGCCGACGATCACGACGGTCTTGAGGTCTGGCACCACGGCGCGAGCGACCGAGACGGCATTCTCGAACTTCAAGGTCACGATGCCGCCGGTGACAAAGGCAGGCGGTCGCAATCGCTCGAAATCGGCCTCCTCGACCAGCGCGAAGACGATCGGCGTGTCGGGCCAAAGCTGCGGGCGCCAGCGGAGCGCAACCTCGAGCGCAGCCGCTCCGACGGCAACCACGACGCCGATCGGTCGATCGCGATATTTCGTCTCGAGAAACCGCCGGAAACTCTCCTGATAGGCCTCACCGCCGAAGCGATTGAGATCGAGGCTTTCCGTGTAGATGGTCGTCGGCGCGTGACTGTGCGCGCTCACGGCATCCCTCAGCCCAACGAAGACTTGATAGTAGAACGGGCCGCGCCGATCGGACTGGTCCAGCACCAGCATGGAATGTGGACGCGCCTCTTGCGCCCGGAGACCCGCCGGCGACAGCAACGTAGCCAGCAGGATAATCAGTCCAGAGAGCCGAATTGCGTTGCCCATAGCGCTCGGAGCCGGAGACCAACGGGTTCAAGAAAACTAGCACCCCGTTATCGTCGTGAAAATTGAAAAGTAATCTAAGATTGTGCGCACCAATTGCGAAGAAACTACCGCATTTCGCGCACCCTGTCCTTTGGGACAATGACCTCAAGACCAATAGAGGCTGGCCGGGCCCTGTCGTAGAGCATTCCGCGCGGACAAGAATTTTCGAGCCGTTGCAGATGCCGCAAGTTCATTACGAGGTGAGTTGGTCCATGTTCGCTCACGTCAATGTCAGACCGGCCAATGTACCGGGCATCCTCGGTGGGCTGACCGCCCGGCACGCCAACTGCATCACCAGCGAATTCCACTACAGGAAAGGCTCCGAGATCTACGGGGAGAAGGAGCCGGCGGAGTACGTCTACCAGGTCGTTTCAGGGGCAGTCCGCAGCTATAAGCTCCTCTCCGACGGACGCCGCCAGATTGGCGCCTTTCACCTCGTCGGGGACATTTTCGGCCTTGAGAATGCCGAAACCCATCGCTTCACCGCCGAAGCCGTCGTCGACACTGACGTGCGCCTGATCAGGCGGATGAGCCTCGAACGGGTGGCCGATTCTGATTTTACCCTGGCTCGCAACCTGCTGATCATGACCACCAGCAACCTGCAGCACGCCGAAGATCACATGCTGCTGCTCGGCCGCAAGACCGCGCTGGAGCGGGTTGCTGCGTTTCTGCTCGAAATGGATCGCCGGCTGACCGGGGTCGGCGTCGTCGCCTTGCCGATGTGCCGGCGGGATATCGCCGATTATCTCGGGTTGACCCTGGAGACAGTATCGCGCGCGTTGTCCAAGCTGCACGGCTATGGAGCACTCGACTTCCTCGGCTCGAACCAGCGCGAAATCATGCTGGTCGACCGCGACCAGCTGTCCAGGCTGGATAACTGACCGCGACATTACGAGGATTTCGCGAGCGCCGCCTGGCGCTCGACGGTCTTTTGCAGCACTTCGAACAGGACCGCCGTCGACCAGCCGAACATCAAAATGCCGTTCATGGCAGCCATCGGTCCGACCAGCAGCCATTCCTTAACCGGGATGACGTCGCCATAGCCAAGCGTGGTGTAGTTCACAAAGGCGAAATAGAGCAGATTGCTGCCGGCGGGCGCGGCGCCGAGCGCCCAATAGGCCAGTGACCACACCACGATCTCCAAAGTATGGGCCAGCATCAGCGCAAGCGCGGTTGCGACCATCACGCCGCTGAGCTGTAGCCCCGCCCGGCCGGCCGCGCTCAAGGCAATGTTGCGAAGCAACCCGATGGCGGCGACCGTCCACAGCGAATGGATCGCGATGTTGATCGCGCTCACCGCCGATCCCACGAGGAGCTGAAACAGCATCATCGTTCTCCCGCCAGCCGGGTGCGGTCGTCCCGGATCCACGCCGTGATCAACTCCCAGGCGACCGCGAGAATGATTGGACCGATAAACAAGCCCACGATGCCGTGGGCAAGCGTGCCGCCGATCACGCCGACGAGGATGACGGGTGCCGGCGTGGCCAGGCCGCGCCCCATCAGCAGCGGCTTCAGCACATTGTCGAGGACGCCGACAACCAGGAAGAACAACGTCAAAGCAAGCGCCGTCGTGAAGTCTTTCGCCGACCAGAGCCAGATGATGACCGGAACGAGCACGATCGCCGCCCCGAGCTGCACGATCGTCAGCAGCATCACGACGAACGCCAGCAGCCCCGCACTCGGAATTCCGGCCAGCTTGAAGCCAATGCCGGCCAACAGTGACTGCAGAACGGCGATGCCAATGACGCCGCGGGAGACCGCCCGAATGGTCGCGCCTGCAAGGTCGAGAAAGTGCTCGCTCTGCTCCGGCACGATGCGGGACAGGAAACTCCGGCACGCCGCGGCAAGCTGCAAGCTATAGGGAAACAGAAACCCCGCCAGGCCGACCGCCAGCAGGAACTTTAGCATCCCGACGCCGGCATTGCTCGCAAACGCAAACAAGATCCCAGCCAGCGGCTTCAGATGCGGCACGACCTCGCGCAGCACGGCGCGCAGATTGGTCGACGCCCGATCCCAGAACTCATGGAGTGGGCCGCCGATCAGTGGCCAATCCTTGACCTCCGGCGGAGGCGACGGCACGACAACGTTGCCGGCACTCAGTTGCTCGGCGAGCTCCCTCAGCCCCTCTACCGCGCCGATCCCGAGCCAGGTCGCCGGTCCGATGACGACTCCCAGGGAGATCAAGGTCAGCACCAGCGCCGCGATGCCCGCGCGACCGCCGAGCATTCCCGCAAGCCAGGTGAAGACGGGATAGAGCGCGACCGCGAGCACCACGCTCCAGGCCAGGATCGGCACGAACGGGCGAACCAGCACGAACGACCAATAGATCAGCAACGCCAGCAACCCGAGGCGAAATGCGAGCTGGATGAACTCGTCTCCGGTCACGAGCTGGCGCAGGGTTTTCAAGAGCGTGCTTTCGATTGAACATCAGCAGGCACATGGGAAGCGGTGCCATCGCCTAGCCGCACACGGCTTGATTCAGATCAAGCGTCGGGCAGCGCGCGGCTGAGAAGCTCGGCTGCGCATGATCGAGAAGCCGGTCTGATGACGGCCATTCGATCACGACCACCCGTGTCACCCTGATGTGGAGGACGTCATGATGGACACCAAAACCGTGCTGGCCTTGACCCTGCTTGCGATTGCGACCGGCCTTGGCTCGGGCCAGGCGGCCCCGCTGCCGACCAACATCGCCGCCATGAAAGGCGCAGTCGACAATGCCGCCGTCCAGGTGCGTTGGGGCGGCTGGCGCGGCGGCGGCTGGGGCTATCGCGGCGGCTGGGGAGGCTATCGAGGGGGATGGGGTTATCGAGGCTGGGGCGCAGCTGCCGCCGGCGCTATCGTTGGCGGAGCCATCGCCAGTTCGGCCTACGGTGGCTATCCTTACTATGGCTATGGCGCCGGATACGGTTATGGCGGCGGCTATGGCTATGGTGGCGGCTATTGTGCGCCGAGCGGAGGCTACGGCTATGCGCCGGCCTACTACGCCCGACCGCGCTATTACGGTTGGTAGGCCACACCTCGGGTGCCATGCTCGGCCTTCGCCGATCTCACCGCAGGCCGAGCAGCGAACGCCGATAGCCGCTCTCGCGGGCTTCGCTGCTGCACACGAAGCTGCCGTGGAATCCCCTGGCATAGCGGCTCTCGCCCTTGAGATAAAAGCGTCCGCGACGGAAATCGAGCCAAACCACGGTATCGCCAGGACAATGCCGCTGAGCCTGGGTCTCATACCGGAAGGGCGTAAGCGGCAGCGCGACCGCCTGTTGCGCATGGCAAATCAGGAGGATCGTGGCCCAGGCCCCGACACCCAGACTTGCCACAGGACGGTCTCGACGTCCGATCGAATTTGCAGCTAGTCTGAAGTGCATTCGTTGCCGCCGGGAGTGATCCGTACCGCAGGGCTCGTCGCCGACATCAGCTCGCCCAAATTCAGCTGAGAGGCGCGCTCAAGACGACAGCAGTCCAAAGGCGATCGCGACAGTCGACAGTATCCCGCCTGTCATAACCAATAGCCTGAAGGCAAGGTCGCCATCGACCGCTTCAAGCCAATGACGCAGCCAATTGCGGGCGCCAGCCGGCCGGCTTGGTCGACGCGCTCGCCAAAATTTGTCGCTGCCGTGGCCCATGATCGTCATTGTAGATCACGGTGAATCCGGGAGACCAGTGCAGCTTGTGCCAACTATTCAGGTTCACATGCGACACGCTGGCTAGCCCAATTGGGCCATGAGAGCGCTCGGCGCGCGATCCGCTCAACCGGCGCCTTGCTTTAGCCTCCCTTCGAGCCCGTGGCGTTCCGCATCGGACGTTCCTCCTCTGACGCGCTCTTCGAGGGCGCCGCGCCGCACACGGAGTTGCCCTTTGATTCCGCGGCGACCGTGCGAGCGACGCGATCGAACGGATTCCGCTCGATAACTTTCAGCGAAGCTAGCTCCTCCTTGTTCAAATAGGAGATTTTTCCAGGCGGAGTCATGACCATCTTGCCAATGGCCGACGGAGGAATACGGAGCTTGGCCGATAACCTCGCAAGCCTGATCGTGTCGCGAATTGTTCCATTGTCCTCGTTTCCATGTAGATTGGAAATCGAATGGACGCCGATCTTGGCATTTGGTGCCACATAACGTTTCCTGCTCGCCAGGAAAATAAAAGCACATGCCGAATCGCATTCTCCGGAAACGTAAGTGGCGATCTGCTTCTGGTGTGCGAGCATGGCGATCCGGAAGCCTTCGTAGAGAGAGCCGCCTCCGGAATCGAGATTCAGGCCGACGATCCGGCGCTCGGTAGCCAGATAACCGCGAAAGCGGACAAAGTCCCCATCCCGAATATCTCCACTGAGCTTCAAGACATCTCCGAAACACCCCGGTACACGGGAAAACTCCATCGCGAGACAGTTCGTCGCCATCAAGACGACCGCGATGCTCAAGACGTATGCAGCAACTCGCACCGGGCGAATCAAAGCTTGCTTCCTGGCTTCCATGGCGCTCCCCATTTGACCCGGGATCTCGCACAATAAACAGAGCATGGAAGCGCATCGCGCCGGTTGATCTGAATCAAACTCAGTTCAGCAACTGCGCGGGCACGCCTAGCTGGGGGGTCACTTGCCGCACCGGCACACACCGGAACAACCCGAACGCTGTCGGTGATCGATGGTGCATCTTGCTGCTGCCGCAACGGATCGCATTTTCTGATGCAACGGCCGCGCCGAGGGAGATGCTCGGCACGTCGCCATCGGATGCTTGCGGGGTGATTTGAACCTGCGAGCGATTGCGAGGCTTATCCGGGAAGACTGGCAGTCTATCCGACCGGACGCGACCGCAGAACTCGATATTCGTTGCGTACTAAAAGCAGACGATGGTGCGGTCCGAGCCAACGAACTTCGACCGACGCCATCAGGGGTGAGAAATCGCAAAAAATCGCAGTTTAGGGTGCGCAATCGGGACCCTTGGTAGCGGGAGACCGCTACTTGGCTAGACCCACTATTTCCGACGTTCTGTTTTCCTACCGGAGGGCAGCCTAACTCGCGCGAGCGGGGACCCGTAGTAGTTCGTCAAAAGCCGCCGTTCGTACGTGGCCGAAGATGCTGGCGCACCCCATTCCCGGATGCTGCGCCGCACTATAGCGGGCGCTAGCCCGGACTTTCGAACAGATCGAGCCGCGGCCCGACGGAACTCCGATTGCTACCTTTGCTAGAACCATTCAAAAAGTATAGGCTGATCGGGTCAACGGGCTTGAGAGAAAGGCCTGGGACGTTGGGGACGTGGGACGCTGAAGGGTTGTTGATCGGACGGCGCGGTCGGCTTTGCTGCGGGTGCGGTGGGTATGGAATCCGATTCAGGCGGCTGTCACCATGGCCTGGAAGGATCTTGCCATCGGACTTTGCGTGAGCGAACCGGCAGTTCGCAGGCAGTCCCCCGCATTCAAGTGAATGATCGCAGGGCCTGTCAGGAGCGGGTCCGGCACCTTTCACGTCGGAGGAGCCGGGATGGACCAACGAGAAGTGCTGGCGGCGTGGGAGAAGTTCGTCGAGCGCGGAGCGTTGTCATCCGATCTGAGATCTTCGGTCGCAGCGTCGTGGCAGCGATCCATGAACCATCACGTCACCGTCGACCGTGCGCGAGCACCGCTCGTCGCGGAGGCCGAGTTGTTTCGTCATCGCTCCAAATACGCGTCGCTCCGTCATGCCGCGCGCTGCGCGCTCGAGAATTCAAAAACATTCCTGCGCGATGCAAACTCAATCATGATCCTCACCGATCCGAGTGGACTGATCATCGATACGCAGGGCGACGACAGGGTCATTGACGCCGGCCGCGCAGTCCATCTCGAACACGGAGGTCGCTGGAGCGAGGCCGACATCGGCACCAACGCGATTGGCGCCGCGATAGCGGAATCGAAACCTGTCCAAATTCGCGGTACAGAGCATTTCTGCTCGGAAGTGCAGCGGTGGACCTGCGCTGCCGTCCCGGTTCATGATCCGACCGATGGCGAACTACTTGGCGTGGTCGACATCTCGGGTCCTGCAAGCACCTTCAATCCGCAAAGCCTGGCTTTGGCCGTCGCGGTCGGCCATCACGTGGAAAGCGTCCTGGCCCAATCAGTCCGATAGGAACATGAGGAGTTGCTTTGCCGCTTTCTCGCCAAGAGATCGCAATGGGCGAACGATGAATGCATCGTGCTCGATCGTCGTGGCATGATCCTTCACGCCACCGAGCGGGCCCTGAACGCGCTCCAGCATGATCGCCACGGCATTCACAACGACGCGCCAACCCGCTTTTTGAAGACGGTTCCCTTCGATGAGTGGCCGAGCAGGTTGAAGGAGCTGCTTCCGAACGCGAGCTTCAACTTCGTCGAGAACGAACGCTCCGGCATCGGCGCTATCGTGGTGCTGCATGCACGACGCCGCCAGGTGATCACGCATCGCGACGTCCAGAAATCGAGATCCGAATCTGAAGGCCGCGAGACCGCGAGCTCATCATCAGCCCGAAAGGATTCGAAGCCGGAACCGCGGTCTGTTCAGAGCCCGGCCGCCGGCTTCGTTGCGCGCGACCCCGCGGTCCGAGCCATCGTCCGTCAAGTCGAGACCGCGGCAGCACGCAAGATGCCCATCCTCATCCGCGGCGAGACCGGAACCGGCAAGGAACAGCTTGCCCGCCACGCCCATACGGCGAGTGGGCGAACCGGCGCGTTCGTCCCCGTGAATTGCGCCGCCCTGCCGGAAAGCCTGATCGAGAGCGAGCTGTTTGGCTATGCCGAGGGAGCATTCACCGGGGCGCGGCGCGGCGGCGCGATTGGACTGGTCAAGGAGGCCGACGGCGGCACGCTGTTCCTTGACGAGATCGGCGACATGCCCGTCGCGCTGCAGGCGGTGCTTCTGCGCCTGCTCGACGACTGGACCGTGCGCCCCGTCGGTGGCGTCAGATCGAAGGTCGATGTCTTTCTCATCTCCGCTACCAACGCCAGGTTGGACAAGGCCATCGCCGAAGCCCGGTTCCGATCCGACCTGCTCTACCGTCTCAATACGCTCGAGGTCACTCTGCCGCGGCTCCGGGATCGCAGCGACTTTGATGCCATCGTTCGCCATCTGCTCAATACGATCGACCCGAACTGCGAAATCACGCCGACGGACATTGCCCATCTCGCCGCACGTCCCTGGCCTGGCAACGTCCGCGAGCTCCGCAACGTTCTGGCGCGATTCACCCTTGCCAGGGTGGACGGGCCTATCAACGAAGCAAGCGCGGAGAACACCGTTCACCACCCCGGGACGGAGTCCGGATCACTCCACGACATCCATCGCGCAAGGATCCTTGTCGTGTATGCCGAGACCGCCGGAAACGTCAGCGAAACCGCGCGGCGCCTCGGGGTCTCGCGAAACACCATCTATCGCGCACTGGGGCAGAAGAAGCCCGAGTGACGCCATCGCACCTCGAAGCGCCGTTGCTGCGAGGATCGCAGCATGCCCGGTTAAGGGGAGCACCGATCGCTTCGAACCGACGATCCGCTCCGTTCAAAGCAACTCGGCACCACCACCTCGAGCCGGGCCGGCGGTCGGATCGTAGTCATCCGGCTTCTTGGCGATCAACGTCTGCGTCGTCAGGATCAGTCCGGCCACCGATGCCGCGTTGCGAACCGCGCTGTAGCAAACCTTGACCGGGTCGATGATGCCAGCTTCGACAAGATCGACCGCCGAGCCATTGCGTACATCGAGCCCGTGGCCATTGCTGGCCTTGGCAATTTTCGCAACTTCCGCCTCTCCGTTCAGGCCGGCATTGGCAGCAATGTAGAACAGCGGCCGGCTGAGCGCGCGTTGCAGCAGCTCGGCGCCCTGCCTGGCGCTTCCATCGAGGCGATTGATCAATTCGTCGAGCCTTGCAGCGATCCTGAGCAAGGCCACTCCGCCGCCCGGCACAATTCCCTCTTCGATCGCGGCGCGGCTCGCGTTGATCGCATCCTCGATCAACTGGGTCCGGCGCTTTTGCTCGACCGGCGTCGCGCCGCCGGCAAGAATCATCGCGGTGCCGCCCGACAGCTTTGCGATGCGCTCCTGGAACTTGTCCCGCTCGATATTTTCGGGAGCGGCATCGTATTGGCGCAACACCTGCTCGCGTCGCGCCGCGATGGCCTTCTGATCGCCACCGCCCGCCGTGATCAAGGTCTTCGAGGCGGAAATGCGCACCTGGCGCGCAGACCCGAGGTCGTGCAGCTCCGCCTTCTCGAGCCTTCCGCCCAGATCGGCCGAAATGACCCGTCCTCCGGTCGTGATCGCGATATCCTCGAGCATCGCCTTGCGCCAATGGCCGAACTCCGGCGGATGAATCGCGGCGACCTTGAAATTGGATTTCTCCCGACGCGCCAGCAATTGCATGATGACCGACGGCGCCACTTCCTCGGCGATGATCAGCAAAGGCTGCCCACTCTTCTCGATGAGCGAGATCACGCCAGCCAGTTGCTCCCCGGTCTGGATCTTGAGATCGGTCATCATGATGAAGGGATTGTCGAGAACCACCTGCATTTTCTCGACATCGGTGACCATGTGATGTGAAAGGTAGCCGCGATCGAAGGCCATGCCTTCAACGATTTCCAGCGTCGTCTCGACCGTGTTACCGAATTCCACCGCGACGATTCCGTGATTGCCCGCGCGCTCGAAGGCCTCGCCCACCATGTCGCCAAGCGCCGTGTCGTTGGCGGCAATGCTCGCAACAGCCCGCACGCCGGCGGAGCCCTGCAGCGGTCTCGCCGACTTTCGTAACGCCGCGATGGTCTCGGTCACCGCCAACTCCAGCCCCTCAACCAGCTCAACCGGATTGGCGCCGTCCGCCAGGCATTTCAGGCCTTGCTGCACCAGAACATCGGCCAGCACGGTGGCCGTGGTGGTACCGTCTCCCGCCACCTCATTGGTCTGCGCTGAAACCTCGCGCAACACCTGCGCGCCCATATTCTCGAACGGGCATTCAAGTTCGATTTCGCTGGCAATGCTGACGCCATCGCGCGACACGATCGGCGTGCCGATCGGTCGGTCCATGATCGCGTTCATGCCCTTCGGACCCAGCGTCCCGCGTACCGCCTTGGCGAGCTTGGCGACGCCCCGGCCCAGCGCGGCCCGTGCGGCTTCATCGTGCAACATGATCTTCGGCATTGTATATCCCCGACTTTGCCTTGAGGTCGTCTGGTCTGGACTGGCGATCGATGCTGCGCGCCGGCATCACGGCTCCTGTCACGTACCCGACGACGCGGGCATCATTTTCGATTTCGGCACGAACGGTGTATCGAGGTCGAACCGCGCGGCAAGCAGGCCACGGCACAGCGCACCGTTGAATTCGGCATTGATGCCGACGCGCCGCAGGCTCGATACGTATCCGGCAAGGCCCTCGGCTGTTAGCCGCGCTCCGTTCGCGTCGACAAAGGCGGGCCCGTCGCCGCTTGCCGGGCCTACGACGGAACGCCGCTCGAGATAGCGCTGAATCAGCTTCTCACCGGCATCGTCGAGCGGCAGGCTACCCAGCTCCGTCAACGTCCAACTCACGATCTGCGCTGGCGATTTCCCCAGCGCAGCCAGGTGGCTGAGCAGCGCAACCTGCCGGCGCTGGAACGCCTTGACGAGGAATGTCTGACGCAGATCATCGAGACTGCCATCGGCCTCGGCGCCAAACGTTTCCTGGAACGAACGCCCCTGGGCGAGGCCTGCATTGATCTTGTCGGCATACATGTGTTCACCCAAGACCACGCTGACACCCTTGACCCAATCCAACGCGCTGACGGCCCGGCGCATGTCGTCTGCCATCAGGAACGAGAAATTGGCGGCGCACCAATAGGTCGGCAAGCGAAACTCGATGTGGACGTGATCCCTCGAGTCGACAGCGGCCTTGGTCACGAAATTCAACTCGGTGACGGACTCGTCGAGTTCGGGGTCCATCACGTCCTGCAAGCAGGCCCATATCTGGGCCCGCTTATCGTCTGACGAGCGGCCTCTCGGCCGCTCCCTCCTCTCATCGCTACTCTTCATGGCTATCACCTCGGCGCGTGAACGGCTTCGGGCAAGTGGGCATAACCGCCGCCGGCCCGGATCTTCTTCTTCTGCGCCTCGACGTCGATGCCGTAGATGCGCGCGGCGTTGAGGCCGAGAATCTTGGTCTTGGCCTCCATCGACAACACAGAACCCGTCTCCTTGGTGACGTCGGCCGGAATTTCAAAAGCCATGAACTTGTCGATCAGCCATTTCGGCGTCCAGATGCCGTAATCGCTGCCGTAAAGGATCTTGTCCGGTCCAACCCAGAACAACAGTTCGGAAATCACATGGGCGAAATACCCCGGCCGCGAATGGATGAAGGGCAGCGCCACCGCGAGGCCCGCATAGACGTTGGTCTCCTGGGTCGCGATCCAGCAGAAATCGTCGAGCCGCGGCAAGCCGCAATGCTCGACGATGAAATTCAGGTCCTGGAACGAGGTCGCGACATCATCGATGTCGGCCACATCGAACGCATCCCGGTTGAGCGGGATGATCGTCGGCCCCTTGTGGACGTGGATGTTCTTGATACCAAGCTTTTGCGCGGCCTCGAGATACTGGTAGGACGCCTTGTCCGTCAGCTTGTAGCCCTTCGAATCGCCGCGCCATTCCGCGGTGTAGAGCTTGACGCCCTTGAGCTTGTGCTTCTCGGACAGCGCATGAAGATCTTCCAGGCCCCTGGTGCCGTCACGCGGATCGAACGCACCATTCAGAATGAAGCGATCCGGATGACTCTTCTTCATCGCCGAATTTCGTTCGGTGGTGTTGAAACCGTTCTTGTAGAAATCGGTGAGATAGGTGGGTTGCAGGATCGCCATGTCGTCATAGCCGGTGACGAACAGGTCGTCGAACATCGTCTTGGCATCGTATTTCTCGAACTTCTCCTTCTCCCATTTCTCTGAGGGCGGGCTCAGGTTCGAGTGGTAGGCGTAGAAGCAGTCGATGAACTGCTTGCCATGGATGTTTTTCTGGTTTGCCGGACTCCCATCCCAGAAATGCGTATGCCCATCGATGACAAAAATCTCTTCACCCTTGGCTGTCCTGTACATGGCGTTTCTCCCGATCCCGCTGGATTGCACGTTGTTATGAGGCGCGCGATTGATGTCGTCGAATGAGCCCGGCCGGCGTCGCCGGCCAGGGCCTGTTCGCAAGCGGCCGTCAGACGATGTATTTCATCATCTCGTTCATGTCGCCGAACAGCATGACGGTGTTGTCATCCGTCATCACCATGCGGCCGTAATGCGTCGAGGTCGAGATCTCGAAGAGATGCGGGGTCATGACCCGGCCGAGCTCTTCCGAAATCTCGTCCATCTTGAATTCCATCTTGCCGTCGCCGTCGATGCGGATCATCGCCGGCATGTACGTCACCTTGATATGGTCGTGACGGCTCATGACCTCGGCGATGGCGCGCGCCTCGACGCTATCGTTCATGGTGACTCCGCATTGATGTGACACCGTGTCCTCGAACGTGATGTCTTTCATCGATTTGAAGATGTTGTCGGGTTCGTGCAGCATGTCGATCTCCTGAAGGATTGAGTGAAAATGTGAAGCAGTATTGGCTACGACGCGAGATTCGCCGGAACCGTCAGGCCAAGCTCGGCAGCGATGCCCTTGATGCGATTCTTCGCGTGCGCTAGCGCGTCGGCGAAAGCCACGACCTTGACACGCGGCTGCGACCAGATCGGCTGCAGATGATTGGCGGCATCGAGCGCGAGATCGGCATGCTTCGCCAACCATTTGTTGAACAACGCAATGTTCTGCGCCCCGTAGGTGGGGTCGGTGCCGAGGATGTGGAACAGCTCGACGGTATTGGCGAGATTGCGCTCATAGTCGGCCTCCGCGGCGGAGACGACGGCCGGGGTGATGAAATCGTTCTGCGCAGAAGCCGCCTGCATCAGGAAGCCGGATCGGAAGAGTTCGCCAATCAGCGGCTCGAACACCACGTTGGTCGCAAAATACTGCTCCAGATAGTCGTTTGAACCCATCACCGATTCAACCGACTTTCGCACGCCTTGCCAGATCGGGTCCTCCAGCCAGTGCTTCTTGCCGGCGGCAATGTCGAAGCCCGGAAGGTCGAGGCCGATTTCGCTCAGATAGAGTGTGACGTCTTGCGCGAAACGAAGCTTATAGGACGAATTGGTCAGGATCGCATTGTTGACCATCTGCGTGTAGCCGTAACGCTGCGCCTGCATCGTGGAGGTGCCGAGACCGAACTCGGCATGCTTGTAGGCGCCGAGATGGTTCTGCAGGATCTTCGCCCAGGCGGGATCGAAGCGGGTCGGCGCTCCCGATTTCCGGCCATTCTCGATGGTGTTCTGCACCATGCCGCAGATCGTCGACTGGCGCTGATAGTGCGTGCGCTCCCATTCCTGGTCGACGGCGCGGAACTTGTGCCAGTTCGAACTTCTTGCAGCCGTCCAGTCCTTGGAATAGGTCGGCGTTCCGTCCGGGAAGGAGATGATCCAGTCCTGCAGCAGATAGCGCTCCGGATCCGGTTGAACGTCGACCGTCATGTCCTCGTAGTGGGTCGCCTTGCGGCCCTTGGGTTCGAAATAGTTGTACTTGCGGCTGTCGGAGCCCGGGAACACCGCGGCCCCTGCCGCCCCGGATTTGACGATTGCGGCCGGCTTGGTCGCTGCTGCTCGACTTGTTTGCGCGCTCATTGCTCACTCCCTTTTGCCATTCTGTTCTGCGACGAACCTTTGAACGCCGTCATCGCACCGCCAGCGTAAACTTGTCGAAGTAGATGCGGTCGGGCTCGACCCCGTTCATTTGCAGGACCGGCAGTACGGCATCGATCATCGGCGTCGGTCCACACGCATACGCGTCGATGGCGCCGCTGAATTTCTCCTCGCTCAGATGGCGCCGCACCACCTCGTGGATCAGCCCGGTCTCGCCGTCCCAGCCGTCATCCGCCTCCGCGTGCGACAGCGCCGGCACGAATTTGAAGTCGTCGAGCCGCGCCGCAATGGCAGCCAGCTCTTCGAGGTAGAACAGATCGGCGCGCGTGCGGGCTCCGTAGAACAGCCGCACCGGCCTCTGCTCCCCGCTCTCGATGTGATCGGCCAGGATCGACCACAGTGGCGACATCCCCGAGCCGCCGCCGATCAGCAGCATCGGACCGGGTCGCTCTTCACGCCGGAAGCAGGTGCCGTACGGCCCCTTTGCGGTCACGGCGTCATCGACGGCCAATTTCCCGTCAAGCTGGGACGAAAACGCCCCGTTCGGATATTTCTTGATAATGAAGCGGAGACGATTGCTCTCGCTGGGCGGGTTCGCCATCGAAAAGGCGCGGGTGATGGTGCCATCCTGAAGCGTCAGATCGACATACTGGCCGGCCCAGAACTTCATCGGCCGCTCGATTTCGATCTCGAGCAACCTGATGTCCGATGTCAGCGCGCGGATCGCAGCGACACGCCCGGCAAATGCCTTCACCGCGATCGAACGGCTCAGCAGGTCTTCGTCATAGTTGAGCAGCTCGACACTGATATCGCTGTAGACATACGTCCGGCACAACAGCACATGTCCGGTCTCGCTCTCGTAGTCCGGCAAGGCGAAGGTCGAGTACTTCAGCAGTTCGAAGTCGCCGTCGAGGAGCTTCGATTTGCAGCTGCCGCACTGGCCTTCCTTGCAACCATGCATCAGCGAGATGCCCTGACGAAACGCGGCGTCAAGGACCGTCTCGCCTTCCTCCACTTCCATCTCGATACCCACTGGCTCGAAGCGAACCTTGTGAATCCGCGCGTCCGTCATCATCAGGGCCTTGTCATCGCAGTTGAACAGAACAATCGGCAAAGCGCTCGCCGACCCGGCGAGAGGGGCCGCCGTGAGCGGCCCCTCCCGTCGTCATTTCTAGTGGCAGGGATTGATCTTGAAGCCCTTGCGATATTCGGCCGTCGCGACCTCGCGTTCGATGGGTGAGAGTGCCCTGAAGCCGCGCAGCGGGCTGCCAAGTGTGTGTCCGCGCACGTGATCGAGCGTCCACATGTCCTTGGCGTCGAACCGCAGATGCGGTTGCGCGATCATGGTCTTGCCGTCAGGCCGGACGAAGCCGAGATCCTTGATTGCGTCGGCAACATCCCAGCCGTGATAGCAATCCTCCCATTCCCGGCGACCGCTGAAGCGGCCCATTGCCGGCGTCGCCCGCCCCTCGTACTCGGCGGCGAACGCCACCTTGTGGGTCCAGCGGCACCCCTCCGAACAATAGGTGTAGATCTTGCCGTCGACCTCGTCGCATACGAAGTCTTCACGGATCAGACACGGAACCATGCAGCTCCAGCACCGATGCGGGTACGAGTAGCCGACTTCACTGTTGAACAGGATGTTGGTCTCGCCGGGCACGCTGAGCTTTGCGTGCCACTTCCAGAAGTCGCCGAATTCGGCGTACCAGCCCGGATATTTGTGCTCGAACCACTCGAAGTCCCGCTCGGTCTGGGCCTCGATGCGCCAGAAGTTCACCGACCAGCCGACCGTGAAGAACTGCGCGGTCTTGTGGACGTAGTTCTTCTTGACGATCCGATCCCAGGCGGCGGCGACGTCATCGTGATGGATCTTGATGCCGTATTTCTCGAGCGGCAGCATGTAGGTCCGGTAGTAGTCTTCGTAGATCCAGCGGTGCCAGAGCTCCGCGTAGGACTCCTTGTTCTTGTCGCGGTTGGTCGTTCCGTACTCGATGAACGTCCCGATCGCAGCGTCGACGATCGCGTGGTTCTGCCAGAACGCGTATTTCAGGTCGCGTTCCAGCAACTGGTGGTTCGACGGATCATTGATCATCGCCATCAGCATCGAGTGACCGTTGCCGATGTGGCGGGACTCGTCCGACTGAACCGACAGGAACACCGTCGGCAGGGCATAGTCGCCGTTGCGGGCGGCTTCCGACGGCATCGCCACGAACAGCGTATTGGTGAAGGCCGTCTCCGCGACGACCGTCAGGTAGACGTTGGCGGCGGTGATCGCGTCACCGGTCAGGAACCCCTCGGCGAACTGGCGGCCGATCGTGGTCGCATAGCATTTGCCGAATGCAGCTTCGGTGATATCGAACCCTGCCGGGTCGATGTAGTTCTCCATGTACCACTTCTTGAGGTTCATCTGGATCGTCGAATGACGGAACTCGTCGACCATCTGCATGGTGAAGCCGGTGCGCAACTCCTCGCCGGGGGCGAGCCGCCCGACCATCGCCATCGAACGCGCCGCCGAGATCTCCGGGAACGGGATGATCGCCAGGAACAGCTTCATCCACTCGACCCATCGCGGCTCGACATTGCGGAACATGTCGCCGCGCAACGCCGCGTCCAGCGCGCCATAGACGCGGTTGTCCTTCTCTTCCTGCATCGGGAAATACGACCGCAGGACCTGCTTCATCGGGTCGCGCGGCGTCTTCGAGATCTTGTAGTCGGTCGGAAAGGTCATCGCCTCCTGCACGTAGCTTGGCGTCCAGCCAAGGTCCGCGACACGGTTGGCCGCCTCAGCGATGCTGATCCCCTTCTGCGCAGTTATCTTGTTCAGTGTCAGACTTGCAGTCATCTTCAGCTCCTTTGAACGTTGCGTTTTCTCCGGCACTCTCGCCTTGATCCCAGGTCAAAACCCTGGCTCGCGTTGTCGAAATTCTCGGCTGCACAACTCACTTTGATTCCGTTAAATGGATTGATTGATCTGTTGACGTCAGCCCGGTTTCTCGACGCTGACGGTCTCGTCACCTCCGTTGGCTCGTTTGATGAGAGGTTTGCCTTCGGCGACGAATTTCGCCGACAGAACCAGCGCGCCAACGGCGAAATCCTTGCCGTGCGCGGCTATCATGGCCTCCGTGAGCTCGGCCAGCTGAATGAAGAAAGCGTCTTTCGACCTGGCTTCCTCGCTCATGTCCGGTTGCGGAGACGGCATTTGTGGCTGTTCCTTCGGTGCAATAATGGTTGCGGTGCCGGTGCTCATCAGCGTGCCCCGAACGTTGGGCGTCGCCAGGTGACGGATCGTTGTCGATCTCGCGCAAGGAGGTGTTGAGCCAGTCACGCTCGGCCACCAGGCGCCGATGCTCGTCCTGGAGCAGCTCCAGCCGCGCGATTGCGCGCTCCAGTTCGGCCTGCGTATCGCCTCCCGCCTCGGCGCGCGCCGCGCCACGCACGGCGCAAGCGAGTTCGATTTCGGCTCCGCCACGCGCATGCTCATTCCTGATCAGTAACTCGTTGTTATCGACCATCTCGTCGATCAGCCCGTCCCGGGCAATCATCCGATCGCGGGCGCGCTGCAATTCAGCGGCCTTCTCGGCGGTGATCGGTGGCCGACGTCGGCTGTCCTCTGTCACTCGTGCCACTCTCGTTCGATGATCCGGACCGAAGCTTTGCATGTCGCGGCACATGCCCTACGGGATCAGGACCGCACGGCCATGAATGCGTCCATGATGCAGATCGTGGAGCGCATCATTGGCCTGGCTCAGCCTGTATTCCCTGGTGTGGAGTTCGACGAGACCGCGATCCGCGAGCGCCATCAGTTCGACCAATTCGGCATATGTGCCGACCAGATTGCCGACGATGGTCTTTTCCGACGTGATCATGTCGATGGTCGGGATATCGATCTTCCCGCCATAGCCAACGATGTAGTAGTAGCCGCCGTTCGCCGTCATCGAGAGGCCCTTGGCAATGGCGTCGCCCTCGCCGACAAAATCGATCACGGCTTCCGCGCCGCGCCCGCCGGTCAGCGCCAGCACGGCTTCGACTTCGTTGCCGTCTGCCTTCACGACATGATGCGCACCGCACTTCTTCGCGAGCTCGCGAGACTGCTCGGCGCGATCGACCACGATGATTTCTGCGGCGCAGAGCGCTGCGAGAACCTGGATGCCGATATGACCCAGACCACCGGCGCCGATCACCGCGACATATTCGCCGGGCAACAGATGACGGGATGCCTTCTTCGCGGCGCGATAGGCCGTCAGCCCGGCATCGGTGTAGGGGGCAACATCCTTCGGCGCGAGCGACTTCGGCAGCCTGATCAGGGAGCGCTGCCCTGTCAGCAGATACTGCGCATAGCCGCCATTGGCATTGATGCCGGGAAACGAGCTATCCAGCGCATGCATGTCGTCGCCGCGACGGCACGCGAGGCAATGCCCGCTGGTCACCAGCGGATGGCAAATGACGCTGTCGCCAACCTTGACCCCTTCGACACCCGGGCCGATCGCTTCGACCCAACCGGCGTTCTCGTGGCCCATGATGTATGGAAGCTTGACGTCGACCTTGCTGCGCCAGATACCCTCGACGATGTGCAGGTCGGTGCGACAGACGCCGGCACCACCGATGCGCACGATCACGTCCATCGGTCGCGAGATCTTCGGGTCAGTCACGTCCTCGAATTTGACGAACTCCTTCGCCGTCAGCTTCTCGTCGAACTCATGAAGCACCGCCGCTTTCATTGAACAGCCTCCCCGGCAAATTTTTTTATTCTGTCGATCTGACGCGATCGCCATCCCGCTGAAGAGTTGAGCAAGGGCTGTGCCAAGCGCACAACGACCTGATCTTTCTATTGTTCTTGCGATCCCAGGAGTCCGCGCGCCGATCCGCCTCGGAGCAAACTTTGCGCGCGACTGTTCCGAGACGGAACAGTTCGGCGACTGCAACAGCGGGTTAGCAGAAATTTGGATTCTTGATTGTTTGATCTATGATCGTGGGAGCCGCGCCACGCGCGAGAAGGACCCGAACCGGGCGACGACCAAGAGGCATTCGCCACGCAGCGACTCCCGGAGGAGTTATCATGCTGACCGCCAGCCGACGCATGGACAATGCTTGGATGACGCTCGATCAGCGGGGCGCGCCGCCGGCAGAACTTCTGTCAGCCGATATCTACGACAGCTGGATGCGCTGCATTTCGCTTGGTCTCGATACGTTGCGCCCTCCATCGCCCGAGTTCGTGAGCAGCGCAGTTCTGCGACAGGAGCAACAGCGCTGTTCGTTGATTCGCGGCCTCGCGCTCGCGGAGATGCACACGCTGCATCAGCAGATTGCCGGCTCGAACTTCATGATTGCTTTTGCAAATGCCGACGGCCTGCTGCTCGACATCATCTCGGACTCGAGCTTCAGCGATGCCTCGAACGCAGCGAGCATTCGGCCCGGCACCATCTGGACCGAGGCGATTTGCGGCACCAACGGCCTCGGTACCGCCGCGTATCTCAAGCGGGCCATCGTCGTTCACGGCGGCGAGCACTTTTTCGCGCGCTACAACAATCTTACCTGCATCGCGGCGCCGATTTTCGCGCCCGATGGCGAGCTGGCTGGAATACTGGACGCGTCATCGGATTGCATGTCGCGGCAGGCGCATACCCAGGCGCTCGTCGCGATGGCCGCAACCCAGATCGAGAATGGTCTGTTCCGCGAACACCACCGCGGAAACATCCTGATCGCTTTCCATAACCGCGGCGAGTATCTGCATACGTTGAGCGCGGGCCTGCTCGCCGTCGATAACGAGGCCAGGATACTTGCAGCCAACAGGGCCGCAAGCGTCCTGCTGCATGGCCTGCCAGCCTCGCCGGGTCGTCGCTTCGCCGACGTGTTTCGTACGAAATTCAGCGCCTTTGTCGATGAGGGCCGGCGCAAGGAACGCCAACGCCTCGAGGACGAGGTCGGCAGCCAGTTCGTCGCAACAATCGAGAACGCGCGCCAGTTCTCGATGATGCAAGCCATCTCGCGGCCTCGGCTGCCGACGCCCAAGGACGTCTCCACCCAGTTCGTCTCCGCCGATCCGGCGATCGCTTCCGTCGTCCAACGGGTGGGAGTCGCGGCGGTCCGCAAGATGCCGATCCTGATCCGCGGCGAAACCGGCACCGGCAAGGAGCAACTCGCCCGCCATGCTCATACCGCCAGTGGACGGGCCGGCGCTTTCGTCCCGGTGAATTGCGCAGCGCTCCCGGACAGCCTGATCGAGGCGGAGCTGTTCGGCTATGCCGAGGGCGCTTTCACCGGAGCCAAGAAGGGCGGGGCTGCGGGACTGTTCAAGGAAGCGGACGGCGGAACGCTGTTCCTGGACGAGATCGGCGACATGCCGGTGACGCTGCAGGCCGTGCTGCTGCGCTTTCTCGACGATTGGACTGTCCGGCCTGTCGGTGGCACCAAACGCCAGGTGGACGTTCTCCTGGTGTCGGCCACCAATGCCAATCTCGACGACTCGATTGCGAGGGGCCGATTCCGATCCGATCTGCTGTTTCGCCTCAACACGCTGGAGGTGACGCTGCCGCCTTTGCGCGAGCGTTGCGATTTCGCCGAGATCGCGCGCCATCTGATCCACAAGATCGATCCGTTGATGGAATTGACCGAAGGGGCGATCGATCGTTTGGCCGAACTCGATTGGGATGGAAATATCCGCGAACTGCGCAACGTGCTGTCCCGATTGTCGCTGGCCGAGCCTGGAGATCTGATCGACGAGACATCGGTCGGGTCCGTCCTTGCACATTCGGGCGGCGAGCGCCTGACCGGCAAGGTGGCGGGTGGCGGGCTCACGGCCAATCTACATGAGATTCAGCGTTCGCATGTCCTGACCGCGTACGCCGAAACCGGCAACAACATCAGCAAGACCGCGCGCCGCCTTGGCGTGTCACGCAATACGATCTATCGCGCCCTGCGCGGCAACAAGGACTAGCACAATCGCGACGAAGGCTCCGCGACGACGACGCGTCCCGGCTGAAAACTGGAAACGCCGACGTCCAAGCCCTCGTCGGATTCAATCGGGAATGACGCCATGTTCGAACCGGAAAACAGTCTCGAAGCCCTGATGCAGGCCGCCGCAAGGGACGCCAACATCGTTCCCGCATTCTATCGCGCGTTGCTCGAGACGGAGCTTTACATTCTGACGCCGGAAGCGCCGATGAAACCCGGACGCCGTCGCTCGCTAAAATTTCAGGAAGAGATCAACGTCGCAACCGTCGATTTCCAGAACATGAGATGGCACCCCACCTTCACCTCGAAGAAGCGCATCTACGACTACATAAAGCAGCCTGAGGTGTGCCTTGGCGCCGCTGCGCGCAATCTGTTCGAAATGTTGCCCGACTCCAATTTCTGGCTCAATCCGTTATCCGAATGTCAGAAGCCGCTGCCCGCCACCGAGATCGCTCTCCTCATGAGCGGCAAGTTCTTTGGCATGGCGACGAAGTCCGCGCGATAGCCGCCGTGCTCGTGCAACAATGTATCGGCACAACCAGCCAGCACGGCAGCCGCGTGGAATTCGTCGCTCTCGCACTCAGCCGGACTGCAAGGCGCCTGATGGACCGGTTTGCGCGCCGCCTCCCCGAGGAGTGCGTGCGACTGACCGGGTCCGTCGCCCCATCCAAAGACAGCCTCGAAGTGGCAGGCGAAAGCGAGGTCACTGAGTGCTGTCGAGTTGGCCGGATCGAGCGCGATAGCCTGGGCGAGGAGCTGGCGCGCATGCGCCATATCGTCCCGTGTGAAGCGGCGGATGCGCCAGTGTGCACGCATGATGCGGTCCCACGCATCGAGCTGGCTTTGATCCTTACGCCGCGAGTGCTGCATCTCCGCCGAGATGATGCCGGGCGCAGTCGCACCGGTGATGTTTCTCGCGATCTCGTCCTGGACGACAAACACATCGGCCAATTCCCGGTCGTAGCGATCCGCCCACAGGTGATGACCGCTCGCCGCATCGACCAGTTGAGCCGTGATGCGCACCCTATTGCCGGCCCGGCGGACGCTACCGTCCAGGACATAGCGGACGCCCAATTCGCGCGCGACCCGGACGACATCGACGGCCGCACCCTTGTAGGTGAATGATGTGCTGCGAGAGATGACGAAGAAGACGCGATTGCGCGACAGGTTGGTGATGACGTCCTCGCTAATCCCGTCGGAGAAATATTCCTGGTCGTGGTCCCCGCTCATGTTGCGAAACGGGAGAACAGCGATGGACGGCTGATCGGTGATGACCGTTAGCGGCGTACGGATTGCATGGCTCGGGCAAGCGACTGTGACCGCGTCGCGTTCCTCGACGATGATGCAAAACACTTCAATCGGGCGTGCAATGTTCTTGACCGTCTGCTCGCCGCGCGTCTCGATCTTGATTGGAACCTTATCGCGCACCTGCTCTGCCGCACTCCGGGAGATGTAAATGCCGCCGGGATCCGCGAGCGTCTGGATTCGCGCTGCAACGTTGACGCCGTCACCATAGATGTCGTCACCGTCAACAATTATGTCACCGACGTTGATTCCGATCCGGAGCGCAATCCGATTGCCTTCCAGGCTGCCGGGGTCGTGCTCGCGAATCCCCTTTTGAATCTCGATCGCGCAGGTCACGGCGTCCACTGCGCTGGCGAACTCCACCAACGCACCGTCGCCCATGAGCTTGACCATCCGGCCCGCATGGGTCGCGATCTTTGGATCGATAATTTCGCGCCGCAATGCCTTGAGGCGCGCCAGGGTCCCGGCCTCGTCGATCCCCATGAGGCGCGAGTACCCGACCACATCAGCTGACAGAACTGCTGCGAGCCGCCTTTGAACGCGCTCTAGGCTCATGCCTAACGTTTCCTGTGCGATCCGCTGCTACCGTTCGGCGCGAGTAGTCGCCGGGATCGGCTTCATGGCCATATTCCGGTCGCATATCGACAGAGGTCGATCTTGTCTCGAATACACCGGACTTGGACGAAATAGACCACATTCGCGACCAACCCGCTTTATGGCCGCCGCCGTGCTGAGCTGCTCGACATGTCCGAATGTCTGGAGGCCCTGGATCGCTCGGAGGCGCCAGTCGCGCCCGAGGTGCATCGATTGCCATGGCGAGCGTCATCGCGTCGAGAGCCGTCTTGGACACAGAGTAGACGGGGCCGAAGAGCGACGAAAAGCTCGTCAGCAAATACCGCCGATGGCAAGCCGCATAAGTTCGTTATGGCTGCTAATGTTGAGCTGCGCATAAGCGCGTTCGCAGTAGATGCGTAGCGGGATTGACGCTAATTTGGCCGTAGCCGGCATTATTGACCAGGGCGTCGATGCGACCGAAGCGGGAGAGCGCGGATGCGCAGGCGGCCGCCGCCTGTTTGTAGAACGGCGCCGAAGCCATGCCCCCTCCAATGTCATGCGGATTAGAGACTCATCGTGCCGATCGGCGTCGCGACCCCGCGCCGATTAACAACCGGCATCAAAACAGCGAAGTTGCTGCGATCTCCGCATCTCAAGTTAAGTGTTGCGACGATTATTATCGCACTGTCCGGCTGGTTCTCCCGAACAAGCTTGCCCGGATTTGAGCAGGTTTGCACGAAAGCCGCCTTTCGTGATGCGGGGACCGCTGCGTGAAAACGCGCCGTTTTCCGCTCCCGTTCACGCGAGGACGCAAGACCGTTCCGGCGGCAGCAAGCCGATGCAAGCAAAGTGTGGGCACCTGCACGTAAGAGGTAGCCGCTCTTTTCCTGTCCTGGAGCGGATCAGATGACTGACGTGCTTGTTGTTGGCGCCGGACCAGCCGGCGTGGCTGCGACGCTTCGTGCCGCGGACCTGGGTGTGCGGACTACGTTGGTCACCAGCGGCGAATTTGGCGGCATGGCCGCCAACGATGGCCCCGTTCCAGTCCGCACCTTGGCCCATGCTGGAAGGCTGTTGCGCGACGCTCGGCAACTCAGCCAATACGGCATCACCGTCAACGAACCCGTTTTGAACTATTCGACGCTGCTCGGGCGTGTTCGCGAGGTCGTTACAGAAGTGCGCACGAAATCCTCCCTGCGCCAGCAGATTGATTCTTCTGGTGTGACCGTCCACGAGAATGCCGGGACAGCACGCTTCGTCGACTCCAACACAATCGAGACAAGCGCTGGACTTCGACTCTCGGCCGACAGGATCATCATCTGTACCGGCGGCGCGAGCCGGCGACTGCCCATCCCGGGCTTCGAGCTGACAAGTACCCATAGCGATGCATGGGCTTTGACTTCGATCCCGCCTTCGATGATCGTCGTTGGAGCAGGCGCGACGGGTGTGCAGGTTGCCTCGATCTTCAACGCGTTCGGTTCACGCGTTCAGTTATTCGAGGCGGGCCCGCGCATTCTGGTGACGGAGGACGCCGACATTTCCTCTGCAGCCGCGCTCGCCCTGCAGCATTCCGGAATTGCCGTGCACGAGAATTTCGGTGCCATCGATTCGTTCGAGAAGACGAGCGCCGGCGTGCGGATGACCTTCACAAAGGGCGGGCACCGATTCGATGCCGAGGCCACGTTGGTGGTCGTGGCAGTCGGGTGGGTGGCCGAAACGAGCAGCCTGGATGTCGCGGCTGCAGGAATTGAACTCAATGAACGCAAGTTTCTGAAGGTCGATGAGTATTTGCGCACCTCGGCTCCCCATGTTTTTGCGGCCGGCGACATTACAGGGCATTTCATGCTCGTTCCCCAGGCTATTCAGGCCGGCTGGGCAGCGGCGACCAATGCCGTTCAAGGGCCGACGATGCCGCTCGTCGATCAGGTGAGCCCGATGGGGAGCTTTACGGAGCCCGAATATGCGCAGGCCGGTCTTACCGAAGCGAAGGCGCGTGAGGCGTATGATGTCGTCACGTCGATCGTTCATTTCGATGTGACCACGCGGACAATCATCGACGGGCGTACATTTGGTTTCTGCAAGTTGATCGCCGATCGCAAGACCTGCAGGGTGATCGGGTGCCACGTCATCGGCGAGCGGGCAGTAGACATCGCGGAGGTGGCGGCGATCGCTATCGCTGCCGGTATGCGCGTCGACGATCTGGCGCAGCTCCCGCTGGCCTATCCGACCTACGGAGGCATCCTGGCTCGGGCTGCGGTGATGACGGCAGGACAACTTGGCTTGAGCGTGGGCTGGCAGGCCCATCGGGCCGAGGGCGTGCCGCTCGCGAAGCACCGATAGGGCGACGGCGACGCGAGAGATCAGTCAACTCCTCGCGAGAGAATGAAGCGCTGCGTTGAAGGGGCGGACCGCCGCCAGACCGCCCATAATCTGCCGACGGCGCCGCTAGACCGCCGAGGACAGGATCACAGTCTCGGACCGCGCATTGGCCTGGGTGACGGGTCAACCCAGGCACCGAGCGGCCGCCTATCGGCGCGGCAATCGAGGACATCCTGGATCGACGAGGAAACCTAGGCGCAAGCGGCGGTAAGCTGCCGCCCCATTGGGAAACTAGACCTGAATCGCAGGCTCCACGACGGCGGCGCCTTGGATGCTCTCGCGAAGGTACGGTCGCTGGGTCGCTTTCTTGATCATTTCTGACCATTTTTGACGCTTTTGTACAAGGCCTGCTGCTGCCGATCGCCGATATCATGACGACGTACGCTTCTGATCAACGAACAACGCGGGCCCATGGTCAGTGCAAGTTGTGGGGCAACTGGACGACGAGCGAACGGCTGGGGTGAATTTCTCGAGCCAAATGTGTTGCGGTGAGGTGATCGCGCGCCCTGCCGGCTTCAGCGCGAGTCATAGGCCCGCATCCTGCTTCGTGTCTCGGCCCCAGAAGCGGCCAAATTGCGCAAACGTCTGGAGTACGAACTGGCGCTCCACGCCGAGTTGGATGGCGTCTCCGCCCCGCGGTCTATTGCGCTTGCGTAGGACGGGGAGCACTCGTCAAGACCGTCGATCGTCTTCTGATCGTCCGCGGCAGCGACCTCCCCGCACTGAGCATCGTCAGACGGTCCCGCGTGTTGCGATGTTACCGTCCGAGCTCCGGTTCACGAGACGGAGGCAATCCGCTGTCAGTTCGACTGGCTATCCCGGCTTGATGGCGGAGTGTTGCACTTGAAGCCAGGTTTTTCTCGCTTCGACATTGAAGGGGATAGCGGGTCTCGGGTCCTGTGGGAGAACGATGATCTCGTCTTCTCCCGAGGATGGCGCCAGAGCACCGACGGCAACCGAAGAGCCGTGCTGGCGGTGAGACTCAATGAGGAGCGACCGCACCCAGCGGTCCTCGATCGTTTCGCCCACGAATATGGGCTAAGGGACGAGTTGGACAGTGCGTGGGCGCTTCGGCCGCTCGAGCTTGTCACTGATGACGGGCAACCGACCCTGATGTTGGAGGATCCCGGCGGAGAACCACTCAGTCACTTGCTTGGCGAGCCCATGGAGGTCGGCAGCTTCTTGCTGCACGCTGTCCGCATCACAGCGGCTCTCGGCAAGGTCCATCAGCGCGGCATCGTACACAAGGATATCAAGCCCCACAACATCCTGATGAATCGCGAGACCAGCGAAGTCAAGCTGACGGGTTTCGGAATTGCGTCGCGCCTTCCGCGCGAACGTCAAGCCCCCGAACCGCCCGAGACGATCGCTGGAACGCTTGCCTACATGGCGCCGGAACAGACCGGGCGTATGAACCGGTCAATCGACTCGCGCAGCGATCTCTACGCGCTTGGCGCTACCTTTTACCAGATGCTCACCGGTCAACTGCCGTTCTCCGCGTCCGATCCTATGGACTGGGTGCACTGCCACATCGCGCGGCGAGCGATCGCGCCTGCTGAGCGACTGAACGATGTACCCGGCGCCGTCTCAAAGATCGTTATGAAGCTGCTCGCGAAGACGGCCGAGGATCGCTATCAGACCGCACCCGGCCTGGAGAGGGACCTGCAACGATGCCTCACTGCATGGGCGGCTCAACGCCGGATCGAAGAATTCCCGCTGGCAGCGCACGACGTGCCAGACCGACTGGTTATTCCTGAAAAACTCTATGGGCGCGAGCGAGAGATCGAGACCCTGCTCACCGCCTTTGATCGCATCGTCAAGAGCGGCGCGCCTGAGCTCGTGCTGGTCTCCGGATACTCCGGTATCGGAAAATCTTCGGTGGTTAACGAGCTGCACAAGGCGCTGGTGCCGCCGCGCGGGCTGTTCGCGGCCGGCAAGTTCGACCAGTTGAAGCGCGACATCCCTTATTCGACGCTCGCGCAAGCTTTTCAGAGCCTGGTGCGCCCGCTGCTTAGCAAGAGTGATGCTGAACTCGTTCGCTGGCGCGAGGCGCTTCTGGCTGCCCTGGGCCTCCACGCTCAGCTCATGGTCGATCTCGTCCCCGAATTGAGCCTCATCATCGGCGACCAGCCACCCGTCCCTGAACTTCCGCCGCAGGACGCGCAACGGCGTTTCCAACGGGTGTTTCGGCGGTTTATCGGCGTTTTCGCCCGGCCCGAGCATCCGTTGGCGCTTTTTCTCGACGACCTGCAATGGCTCGATGCGGCGACCATCGAACTGCTTGAAGATCTGTTGACTGGCTCGGATTTGGCGCACCTTATGCTGATCGGCGCCTACCGGGACAACGAGGTCGATGCCGGCCATCCACTCCGGCTCAAACTGGATGGCATCAGGACCGCCGGTGGAAAGGTCGAAGAAATAACGCTTGCGCCACTCGCCCGCGAACATCTCGCGCGGCTGATCGCAGACGCCCTTCGCTGCGAACTGACGCCGGCAGCGCCGCTCGCCCGGCTGGCGCACGAAAAGACAGGCGGCAATCCGTTCTTCGCCATTCAGTTTATCTCGGCCCTCGCCGATGAGAGGATGCTCTCTTTCGACTACGACGCTGCGCGCTGGTCTTGGGATATCGAGCGCATTCACGCGCAGGGATATACCGACAACGTTGTGAACCTAATGGTCGGCAAGCTCGCCCGCTTGCCGACCGAGACGCAAAAGGCCTTGCAGCTGCTGGCCTGTTTCGGAAACAGCGCCGAGATCGCGACCGCGTCGATTATCTTCGGAACCACGGAAGAGCAGGTCCATGCAGCCCTATGGCCCTCCGCCCGCCAGGAGTTGGTCGAGCGGCTGCCGGACGCCTACCGCTTCGTCCACGATCGCATTCAGGAAGCAGCCTATTCGCTGATCCCAGAGAAACAACGCGGCGAGGTTCACCTTCGCATTGGGAGATTGCTTGTCGCGAACATCCTTCCCGAGAAGCAGGAAGAGGCGATCTTCGATATCGTCAACCAGCTCAACCGCGGCGCGGCCTTGATCACCTCGCAAGACGAGCGCGACCAGCTGGCCGAATTCAATCTTCTTGCGGCCAAGCGCGCCAAGGCTTCTACCGCATACGCCTCAGCGCTGACCTATCTGGTCGCCGGCGCGGCGCTGCTGCCGGAATGCTCGTGGGAGCACCGGCGCGAGTTGATGTTCGAGCTGGAGTTGAACCGGGCGGAATGCGAGCATCTGACCGGCGACCTGCCAACGGCCGAGCAGCGGCTCACGGCCCTCTCCGCTCGCGTCAAGACGGTCATGGATCTGGCCGCGGTCGCGGCAGCACAGATGACGCTTTGCACGACCATGGGCCGCCTGGACATCGGCGTGTCCGTCTGTCTCGAGTTCCTCGCGCGCAGAAACATCCACTGGTCGCCACATCCGACCGACGAGGAAGTGAAGGACGAATACGACGCCTTCTGGCAACGGCTCGGGACGCGCTCCATCGAGGAACTCATCGACCTACCACGGATGGCGGACCCGGAATGGCGCGCGACGAGCGACGTTCTCATCTGGGCGCTGTCGCCGGCATTCTTCACGGACCAGAACCTTCACCGGTTGATGGTGAGCCGCATCGCGAACCTCAGCCTCGAGCACGGAAACAGCGACGCTTCCCCATTCGCCTATGTCTGGGTGGGGGCGTATGCGGGGTTCGTTTTTGACGACTACCGATCGGGATTCCAGCTCGGAAAGCTTGGTTTCGATCTCGTCGAGAGGCGTGAGCTGACCAGCTTCAAGACACAGGTCTATTTTGGCTTCGCGAATTTCATTCTCCCTTGGTCGCGGCCTTTCCACGAGGTTGTGGATTTGCACCGGCGCGCGTTCGCCATCGGCCAGGAAGTTGGTGACCTGACCTACGCTGTCTACGCCTGGAAAAGCGTAATCTCGGGCCAGCTCCCCGCCGGCGTTCCGCTGGCCACGGTGCAGCGGGAGGCCGAGCGCGCGCTGGCATTCGTGAGCAAGTCGAAATTCGTACTCATGATCGACGTCGTGACCATCCATGTGCAGCTCGTTCGGGCCCTGCGAGGGATGACGACCGGCCTGTCCTCGTTCAGCGACGCCGAGCTCGACGAGCAGTCATTGCGAACCAGGATGGAAGATGACCTCGGTGGCCGGGCCATCGCCCTGTGCTTTTACCTGATCCGCAAGTTGCAAGCGCAGGTTCTTTCGCGCGATTTCGCTGCCGCGCTCGCAACCGCCGAGAAGGCGCAGGTGCTCCTTTGGACATCGCCAGCGCACTTGGAGGTCGCCGAATTCCACTTCTACGCAGCTCTTGCTCGTGCCGGACGCTGTGACGAGGTATCCGATGCCGAGCGAGAGCCACACCTGGCACTGTTGCGCGTCCATCACGATCGGCTGGCGGTCTGGGCAGAGAACTGCCACGAGAACTTCGATGACCGGGAGTCGCTGATCGGGGCCGAGATTGCTCGCATCGAAGGCCGCGAAGTCGACGCGATGCGGCTTTTCGAACGGGCAATTCGTTCGGCCGCCGCAAACGGCCTCGTCCACAACGAGGCGCTCGCCAACGAGCTGGCCTCGCACTTCTACGCGGCGCGTGGATTCGAGAAAATCGCGCATACCTATCTGCGCGATGCACGGTATTGCTATCTCCGCTGGGGCGCGGACGGCAAGGTGCGGCAACTCGACGAGATGTATCCGCACGTGCGGGAGGCAGATCCCGAGCCCGCTCCGACCGGTGCGATCGGAACCAAGGTCGAAAATCTCGATCTCGCGACCGTGATCAAGGTGTCGCAGGCAATATCGGGAGAGATTGTCCTCGAGAAATTGCTCGACACGATCATGCGCACCGCGATGGCGCAGGCCGGTGCGGAGCGGGCTGCGCTGATTCTGGCTTTGGGGGCAGAGCCGCGGATCGCCGCGGAAGCCACAACAGGTGGCGATTCGGTGACGGTGCATCTGCGCGACGAGGCCGTGACCGCGACCACACTCTCGGAGTCAGTGCTCCGCTACGCCATGCGCACCCGGGAGAACATCATTCTCGACGATGCCGTGGCCCACCCCCTGTTCGCGGTAGATCCATACATCCGTCAGCGCCAGGCCCGTTCAATCCTCTGCCTGCCGCTTCTCAATCGGGCCGAGCTGATTGGCGTGCTATACCTTGAGAACAATCTGGTCCCTCGCGTCTTTTCCCCGGCCCGGATTTCTGTATTGAAGCTGCTTGCGTCGCAAGCCACGATCTCGCTGGAAAACACCCGCCTGTACCGCGATCTCGCGGAGCGCGAAGCGAAAATCCGGCGTCTCGTCGAGGCCAACATCATTGGTATCTTCGTCTCGGACATCGAAGGTCGGATGATCGAGGCCAATGACGCGTTCCTACACATGATGGGATATGACCGTGAGGACTTCACCTCCGGGTCCCTGAACAGGACAGACCTGACGCCGCCGGAATGGCGCGAGCGCGACGAACAGACGGTGGCGGAGGTGAAGACGACCGGCACGGCGCAGCCCTTTGAGAAGGAATACTACCGCAAGGACGGCAGCCGCGTCCCCGTCCTCATCGGCGTCACCGCGTTCGACGAGAAGCGGGATGAAGGGGTCGGCTTTGTGCTCGATTTGACCGAGCGCAAGCGGGCGGAAGCCGACGCCCGCGACAGCGAACGGCGCTATCGCGAAGTCCAAACCGAGCTGGCGCACGCCAACCGCGTCGCCACCATGGGACAGCTCACAGCCTCGATCGCCCATGAAGTGAAACAGCCGATCGCCGCCAGCGTCACCAATGTAAGCGCGGCGTTGCGCTGGCTGGACCGTCAACCGCCCGACATGAAAGAAGTGCGCGAGGCGCTCGCGCGCGCCGTCTCCAGCGGCAATCGGGCCGGCGAGGTCCTTGACCGGATTCGTAACCTGGTCAAGAAGGCGCCTCCGCGGAAGGATAGCCTGGCGATCAACGAAGCTATCCTCGAGGTGATTGAACTCACCCGCGGCGAAGTGATGAAGAACAGCGTGTCGGTGCAGATGCAACTGGCCGAGGCGTTGCCGTCCATCACTGGAGATCAGGTGCAGCTGCAACAGGTGGTCCTGAACCTGATCATCAACGCCGTCCAGGCCATGAGCACCGCCAACGACGAACCGCGCCAATTGCTGATCAGCACCGAGAAAGCCGAATCCGGTGGCGTGCTCGTCGCGGTGCGGGATTCTGGTCCCGGACTAGCGCCGGGAACATTCGAGCACGTTTTTGACGCCTTCCACACGACCAAGGCGAGCGGTTTGGGAATGGGGCTCTCGATTTGCCGTTCGATCGTCGAAGCCCATGGTGGGCGATTGTGGGCGAGCCAGAACCTGCCGCGCGGCGCGGCTTTTCAATTCACGCTGCCCGCCTGCGTCGTGAACAAGACATGATTGGCCGCTTGCGCGCCCTGCAGAGTCCCCTCGCCCTGGCGAGGCCGAGCCATGAACAGATTGTCCTGCTGATCACCATCGCGCTGCTGATCGCCTTCGGTCTGATGCTGAACGGCTTCGCGACGCTGAACAACCTGCTCGACCTGATGCGCAGCATTTCGATCCTCGGAATTCTCGGCATCGGCATGGGGCTGGTCGTGATCGGCCGCGGCATCGATCTCAGCGAGGTCGCGATCATGGCGGCGTCCTGGTCGATTGCACTGATCGAGATGCAGCGGGGCATGCCGGCTGGCTGGGCCTGCAGCATTGCGCTCGCACTCGCATTGACGACCGGCGTCGTGAACGGGATCATCGTGGCCTGTGCCGACGTCCCGGCTCTGTTCGTCACGCTCGCCACCGGCTTCTCGGTCTATGGGTTGACCCTCGGGTTCGCACCAGCTTACGTCGTCTATGCCCCGAAGGATCTGCCCACACTGCTGTTTCTCGGGGCCGGCCGAGTTGCTGGCGTTCCCATGCCCATCTTCGTGTTCGCGGGCTGTGCCATCGTCATGCACCTCTTCCTTTCGCGGACCTCGATTGGACGCTTCATCTATGCGCAAGGCGACAATCCCGAAGCGACGCGGCTGTCGGGCATAGCCATCCGGTCGCTGATCGTGATCGAGCATATGCTGGTGGGCCTGCTCGCCTGGATCGCGGGCCTGGTCTGGATCGGCACCACCGGCAGCATGCAGATGGTGATCACGCAGGGCACCCTGATCGTCGATGTGGTGCTGGTCGTGGTGATCGGCGGTATCAGCCTTGTCGGCGGCCGCGGTGGGATGTTCAGCGTGGTGGTGGGTTGCGTCCTGATCGGCACATTGCTGAACGCCTTCACCATCATGGACATCAACAACGAGGTCCAGAACATCATCAAGGGAATCGTGCTGCTGGTGGCTATCGTGCTCGATAACTGGCTGCACCCACGCGACGAGGAGACCGCGCGCCAAGGGGATTTATAGGCAACTCTATCGGGGACTCGTCGAAAGAATTTGTGTCACATAACGGCCGGAGGCTATTCAAATGAAGCTCATGTTTCCCAAGTGGACGATCGTCATACCTGCCCTTGCGCTGGCCACATTGCCGCTGTTGGTGAAGGCGCAGGAGGATGGGGGCACCAAGACCTCCCGCGAACTGCGCGTCGGCTACGACAAGTCGCTACGGGACAAGACCGTCGCCTATCTGCCGATTGCGCTAGGCATACCCCTCCAGGACGAATGGGGCCGCACGGTGCGGGAGGAGGCGGAATGGCGCGGCATGAAATACGTGGTGCGGGATCCCAATAACAACCCGTCGGCGATGCAGCAGGCTCTGACGGCGCTGATCGATCAGAAGCCAGACGTGCTGATCGTGCAGAACCCGAGTGTCACGCTGCTGATAAAGGATTTGAAGCGGGCGGAGAGCCAGGGCACCCACGTCATTCAGATCAACATGTCCTCAAACTACAAGTCCAGCGCTTTTGTCGGCGCTGACTGGCGCGAGGTCGGAAAGATAATCGCAACCGATGTCGTCACGCAATGCGGCAGCAGCTCGGGCAAATCCGGCAAGGTACAGATCGTCCAGGGCGAACTTGGGGCAGCCGCCAGCGTCGATCAGATGGGCGGCATCATGGAGGTGTTCAACAAGGATCCGGCCATCAAGGTGGTTTCCAATCAGGCAGCGAACTGGGACGCCAACACCGCGCTCAGCACCACCGTCACCGTCCTCCAGCAGCACCCCGACCTTTGTGCCAGCATCGGCTTCTGGGGCATTATGGAAGCCGGCGCCGCGCAGGCGATCCGCAATGCCGGCAAGATCAACGACGTCAGCGTCTATGCCTCAGGCGAAGGCTCGCAGCTTGACTGCGACCAGGTCAATCAGGGCAATTTCTACAAATTCCTGAGCTACAAGGCGACCGAGCAGGGCCACGACCTGATGCTCGCCGCCGAAACGCTGTTGCAATCGGGGGAAAAGCCCGGGACCAGACATCTCACATACTTCACGCGCCCGGTCTGGCTCGACAAAACCAACGCCAACGGCGCCAACTGCTTCGCAATTTCCAAGAAGTAGCCGCTCGTCCTTTTTCGGCGCCACCGAGTGGGCCGCCAACCACTGCTGTCCTTCGAATAGTTCACGATGTCGACATCGATGAGTCAACTTTCAGTATCCGTCAGGCACTTCTCGCCGCGACTGCTATTGTCCGGCCTGCTCGCGAAGCAGTGGTTCGAGCCCGTGATTCCCTTTACGGTGATGATCGGGTTATGGCTCTATTTCGCGCTGACGATTCCCGACTACGCCACGCTGCAAAACACGTTCTCGCTGCTGCGGCGGTTTTCGGAATTCGGCCTGGTGGCGCTCGCGATGGGATTTTGCCTCATTGGCGGCGGCATCGATCTGAGCGTGGGCGCGATCTTCGCATTCTGCAATTTTTCGGCACTCTACTTTCTAGTGGCGCTCGAACTGCCGCTGTGGCTCGTGATCCCCGCCACATTGGCCGTCGGCGCCGCGCTCGGCAGCATCAACGGCTTTCTGATCGGCGTCCTGAAAACCCGCCCGTTTCTGACAACGCTGGTGACGCTGACCATCCTGCGCGCCTCGGTCAATCTCCTCAATACCAGCTACGCGCAGGTCTTCGCCACCAGCTCGGTCGACAATGACGTCTGGGACTTCCTTGGTGCCGGCAGCGTAATGGGTATTCCGCTCAACGCGGCAACCCTGTTCGTCATTCTCTTGATCTGTCACGTCTTCCTGTCGCGCTCGCGCTATGGCCGTCATCTCACCGCCATCGGGGCCAGCCGCAAGGCGGCGCGGCACGCCGGCATCCGCATCCGGATGATCCTGTTCTTCACCTATGTTCTTTCCGGCGCGCTTTGCGCGGCGGCCGGCATCTTCTACGCTGCGCGCCAATCGAGCACGGATTCCACCACCGGCGTCGGATGGGAGTTTCAGGCACTCACCGCAGCTGTGCTCGGTGGCGTATCGCTCGCCGGCGGCAAGGGCACGGTCTGGCGCGCGATGATTGGCGCATTGATCATTTTCCTCATCATCAATGGTCTCGTGCGCACGGGAATCCCCGGCTACACCACCTCCGCTGTAACCGGGGTCATTCTCCTCCTGGCCGTCGGCATCGATGTCCAATGGTCGAAGAATCGCGGCAGCGCGCTTCAGAAGATCTACGTCAATCCGGCATTCATTGCGCTCTCGCCTGCGCCCTCGGTCCAAGCCGGCTCGAGGACGCCGTACGCGCAGAATGACCGCCTGCTCAACGCGCAAGCCATTGGCCTCGACCAGGTTGTGGGTCCGGAGGACGTCATCCTCGACCGTCAGGACCGCGTCTACGGCTCGACGGGCGACGGCAACATCATCCGCTTCTCGGGTCCGAACTTTGAAAACCGCGAGGTGTTTGCCCATATCGGCGCCGGCCGCTTGGCATGCAGTTCGATCGGGACGAAAACCTGATCGTGGCCGTCGCAGGCATGGGCGTATATGGCGTCAGGCAGGACGGAGAGGTGTTCAAGGTCACCGACGAGACCAACCGTACCTGGTACAAGCTCAACGACGATTCTGGCTTGCGCATGGCCGACGATCTCGACATCGCGCCCGACGGCAAGATCTACTTCAGCGACTGCACCACCCGCTATGAAATGGCAACCCATATCCTTGACATGCTCGAGGCACGCCCGAATGGTCGCATCGTCTGCCACGATCCGGCGACAAAATCGACGCGTACGATCGTCAACCATTTCTATTTCCCGAACGGCATCTGCGTCTCGCACGACGGGCGTTCACTCCTGATCGCCAGCACCACGCTCTGCAAGATCTTTCGTCATTGGCTTGTCGGCCCAAAGCAAGGCAGGACCGAGGTCCTGATCGACAAATTGCCGGGCAACCCAGACAACATCAATCGCGCCTCCGACGGCAACTACTGGATGGCGCTCGTCGGCATTCGCACGCCAACCTTTGACCTCGCCGCGCGAAAACCCGGCTTCCGGCTGCGCATGGTCAAGCAGGTGCCGAGCGACGAGTGGCTCGCGCCATCCCTCAACCACGGCTGCGTGCTGAAGTTCACCGAGAAAGGCGAGACGCTGGAATCCTGGTGGGACGCCACCGGAATTTCGCATTCAACGCTGACCTCGATGCGCGAGCATAAGGGTTATCTCTATCTTGGTGGCCTTCAGAACAATCGCATCGGCCGGATCAAGCTTGATGGTGCCGACGAGCGCTGGACCGGCTACGAGGCTTATTGGGGTACATCCGTTCGCCGCCTGAACGACTAGTGGTGCCGCCGCGTAAGCGGCGGCGGTGGCCTCGTGCCAACCGCTCGCTATGCCCCTACCCCCTTTGAATCAGGGAGCGGCAGCCAGCTGGCTCAATACACGCAGCACGGTTTCAAGATTTCATGATAGATGCCCGGCCATGAACTGGCGCCACCAGATGGTGAAAGACGCATCTGCTGGGTCTTTGAGCTTTGCAGCTGCCACGCTTGCGCGCGACACGCTCGGCTCGTGACATGCACAGGCTAGCTAGCCGCCTCAGAACGATGAACTTCGCATCTCCCGACGCCAGACGTGACGTCGTGCGGATCCGGGAGAAAGACGCTGCGGATTGTCGTCCGTGATTGAGGACCAGCCGCAGGCCAGATCGGATCGCCGGCGTTCTGCCAATGGCAGGCTGCGACCGGGAGAGCCGTACTTCCTCACCACCGGCAGGCGCCTACGGTATCGACCAGCGATAGTCGCGCGGCGACATTCCGACGTGCTGACGGAAACGTCGCGCACAATGGCTCTGATCGGCAAAGCCGGCCGCCAGGGCGATTTCCGAAAGGGACAGGTCCGTGCTCGACAGCATTTCCATTGTTCGCTCGACCCGGCGTCGGATCAGGTAATCATGCGGCGTGAGGCCCACAGACTGCTTGAATGCGCGGACGAAGTAGCACACCGAAAGGTTCGCGAGCCTGGCCAGCGCTTCGACGCTGATCCGCTGCTCGATGTTGGCGTCAATATATTCGCGAAGGCGCCGCAAGACTCTCGGAGACAATCCGCCTCGGACAAAGCCCTGAGCTGGCATGGCAGCGGCGCGATCGCCAATGCCAGCTGTAAGCAACTGTGGCACGGAACGCTCGGGATATCCTTCCGCGATTGAAGGCCGCAACAACAGCATCAAAGGCTCGATTTGTCGTTCGTCCATCGATTTGAGCATGATTCGATTCCTGTTAGATCGCTTGCCGTCGCTCCCGGAGCACGGGAGCGTCCGATCACTTGATGTACACAAAGGTACTTCGTCGTGCAGGTGAGGATGATAAATGCCCTCCGTCGTGCCAATCGTGCCTGGGTCTGGCTACAGCACACGTTGGTATGGGCGAAGCGCAGCAAGGATGATCGATCTGTGAAAAACACGCACGCTTCGTACAAAAGGAGCGATCAGGCGGGCGTATCAAGCATTGCGGCGTGGGCCAATTGTTGCTGCCGGCCGCCGCCGATAATTTTCGCAGCGACAGCTCGGCTCGCCGGCCATACCTTCGTGTGGTGATGCAGAAGTCCGAGCTGTGGTATGGACGATGAAATGGATACTGATCCAGCTGCTGGATGAATTGTGACATGACCCAGGCGTCGGACGAGACCCCCATCGTGCATATCGTCGACGACGACGATTTGCTTCGTTTTGGGCTCGACAGCCTGCTTCGCTCGGTCGGTCTCAGCGCGCGAACCTATGCCTCGACCCATGAATTCCTTAAGGAAGACCGCCTGGATGGCCCCGGTTGCATCGTGCTCGATGTTCGTCTTCCTGGCACCAGCGGGCTCGACTTCCAAGAGGAGCTCGTGGCGTTGGGGATTCGCTTGCCGGTCGTCCTGATGACGGGGCACGGCGACATCCCGATGACGGTGCGCGCCATGAAGGCGGGCGCGGTCGACTTTCTGCCGAAGCCATTTCGCGAGCAGGATATGATCGATGCGGTTACGGTTGCCATCAATCGCGATCGGCTGCGGCGGGCAAGTGAGACCCAGACCGGCGCCGTCGTGGATCGCTATGCGACCCTGTCGCAGCGGGAACGTGAGGTCATGGCTCTGGTGACCAAAGGCAAGATGAACAAACAGATCGCTGCCGAGCTCGGCTTGAGCGAGGTCACAGTCAAGATCCATCGCGGCGCGGCAATGCGGAAGATGGAAGCCCGCTCACTGGCCGACCTAGTTCGCATGGCGGATACCTTGGAGGACAGGACGCGATGAGCGGAAACCTGGACACACTGATCGCGCCAACTCATCCGGCGCCAGCAGGGGTCGCCCGCGGCCGGGCTCGCGAGGGCTGAAACATGGCTGCGGGGCATCTGATTTCGATTATCGACGATGATCCCTCGATGCGCGACGCACTAGCAGGGCTGATCCGGTCGCTGGGATACGATGTTCGTGTCTTCGCGTCGGCCGAAGCCTTTCTGGCGTCCGCCGAACTCGGGCGATTCTCATGCACGATCACCGACATCCAGATGCCGGGCATGAACGGGTTTGAGCTCAAGCGGGAGCTCGCTCTGCGCCGTGAAAGCATTCCCGTCATCATGATCACCGCCCGCGCCGAACCTGATCTCGAGGAAGAAGCCAAGTCGAGCGGGACCACCTGCTTCCTGCGCAAGCCGTTTGACGCAGCGACGCTGGTCGGCTGCCTCGAGCGGGCAATCGGCGGCTAAGGCGGACACAAGTCATATTGCGCCGGCCTGATGGGCAAGCGCGGCCGCCTGCGTGCGCCTCAACCGGCCGTCAATCTGCGCCGGTATCTGATACCAAGACTGCTTCACGCGCCCCAATCGGCTCATTCGTCTCCGGCAAGAAAGAAGCTGCGCTCGAGCATGGCCTTGCAGTAACCTGAAACAAACGTCCTGCTCGCACCATCCCATGGGTGCCGACATCGTCGACCCAAGTGGAGCACCGGTCGCCCCCGGAACGGTCGGTGAGCTTGCGTTGCGGCAAGCCTCAATCGGATGATCAAAAGCCTCTGGAAGACGAACGATACATTCAAAGTTATTGGAGCACTCTCCCGGACCTGTGGGTCCACGGCGATTTCGCCCAAACGCGGAGAGGACGGCTTGTTTTACATTCTCGGCCACTCCGACGACACGATCAAAATATCCGGAAAGCGCATGGGGCCTGCACAGATTGAAGGATTGCTCACGCCCACCGGGAAGGTGTCTGAGGCCGCAGCCGTTGGTGTTGCCGATCCAGTGAAGGGATCAGCGATCGTGTGCGGTTGCGATCCAATACCGGGAATTGAGGGCAATGCAGTCCTGGAAATTGAGCTGACTCAGGCGGCGGTTGAGCGAATGGGCGCTTCCTACCGCCCGCGTCGAATCCTGTTCCTCAATGACCTCCCGCGCACGCGCAAGATGAAGGTAATGCGCCGGGTGCTGCGTGCTTTGCTTGAAGGGAGCGATCTCGGGGATTTGTCGTCTCTGTCTAATCCGAGTCAGTGGCCGCGCTGCGGGACAAGATCGTCGACCTTGCATAGCCTCAACGACGCCACGTTGACGCAATAAACTGTTGGCCCTCCGCAGCCACGCGGTCAAAAAGGCTCATCGGAGGCCCCGAGAAGCTGCAAAACCTCTGCCCGGAAGCAACTTTTAAAGGCGAGAATCCAGCAGAGTTCGCAGTTTTATTCTGAATGGTGGCAAAATGGCGCTCCCTAGGGGAATCGAACCCCTGTTTCAGCCTTGAGAGGGCCGCGTCCTAACCGCTAGACGAAGGGAGCGTTGAGGGGGAAGGCAATAGCCTTGAAATCGGCCTGCCGCAAGATGGCTTGTGCGTTGCGGCGGGGATTTTGTCACCCATGCTTACCGCGCCGTGCCGGCGATTTCGGCACCGGAGCAGCCCTGGAACGCCCCCTGCGCCCTGCGGGCCTCAGCGCGCCGCACCCGCACAGACCAGCGATGCGGCCGCGCCGCGCGCATGATGGCCACCTCCGGATGTCATGTCTGCATCGTGCACGGCCCTGCTTTCGCCAAACGGAAATGCAAAACACCTGGCTGTGAAGTCACCCGACGGCCTGCCTCTGCTAACATCGCCGCTCTTCACCATGCCGCGCCGGGCAAGGCGCTCGAGACGCGAGAGGAGTGCTTGGAACAAAGCGCAAGCCCGCAGGCACGACAATTTGGCTCACGAAATATCTTGGCAAAAACAAACATCAACGCGGCCGCAGGCCATGGAAGACGTTCCGCCCTGCCCGCACCGGTCAATAGCTTAAGCAGAGCGAGGACAGACCATGATCAAACTAAAAATCAACGGCCAGGAACAGAATTGGGACGGCGACCCGGATCTTTCGCTGCTGTGGTATCTGCGTGACGAAGCCGGCCTCACCGGCACCAAGTACGGCTGCGGCCAGGCGCTGTGCGGCGCCTGCACCGTGGTCATCGACAAGGAGGCGGTGCGCGCCTGCATCACCTCGGTCTCCGACGTCGCCGGCCGCGAGGTCACCACCATCGAGGGGCTGCACCCGACCGGCGACCATCCGGTGCAGAAGGCGTGGCGCCAGGTCAATGTTCCGCAGTGCGGCTACTGCCAGGCCGGCCAGATCATGCAGGCCGCGGCGCTGCTGGACCAGAACCCGAAGCCCAACCACGACCAGATCCGCGAAGCCATGTCGGGCAACATCTGCCGCTGCGGTTGCTACCAGCGGATCGAGAATGCCGTCCATCTCGCATCGACGGGGGTGTGACATGAACATCCGCACCAATCCGAACAGACTTCGCGGCTTCGAGAAGCACGTGAAGGTCGAGAATCTTTCGCGCCGCAGCATCCTCAAGGGTCTCGGCATCGCCGGCTCTTTCGTGCTCGCCGCGCCCGTGATGACACGGCAGGCGTTCGCCTATGAGACCGGCGCGGGCAAGATGCCGCACGGCGTCGTGGTCGATCCGCGCGTGTTCGTCGCGATCGCCCCCGACGGCGTCGTCACCATCCTGGCGCACCGCGCCGAGATGGGCACCGGCGTGCGCACCAGCCTGCCCTTGATCGTCGCCGAGGAAATGGAGGCCGACTGGTCGCGCGTCCATGTCCAGCAGGCGCATGGCGACGAGGTCAAGTTCGGCAACCAGGACACCGACGGCTCGCGCAGCACGCGGCACTATCTGATCCCGATGCGCCAGATCGGCGCCTCCGCGCGTTCGATGTTGGAAGCCGCCGCCGCCAAGAAATGGGGCGTGCCGGTGACCGAGGTGAAGGCGCAGAACCATGAGGTTGTGCACACCTCAAGTGGCCGCAAGATCGGCTTCGGCGATCTCGCCGCCGATGCCGCCAAGGAGTCGGTGCCGAGCGTTGAAGGTCTCAAGCTGAAGGATCCGAAGGACTTCCGCTATCTCGGCAAGGGCCAGGTCTCGATCGTCGACCTGCACGACATCACCACCGGCAAGGCGCATTACGGCGCCGATACCCGCCTGCCCGGCCTGAAATATGCGGTCATCGCCCGCCCGCCGGTCACCGGCGGCAAGGTCAAGTCGTTCGATGACAGCGCGGCGATGAAGGTGCCCGGCGTCGAGAAGGTCATGGAGGTCAAAGGCTGGCCGTGGCCGTCCAAGTTCCAGCCGCTCGGCGGCGTGGCCGTGATCGCGCGCAACACCGGCGCTGCGATCAAGGGCCGCGACGCGCTGAAAATCGTCTGGGATGACGGCGCCAACGCCAAATACGACTCGGTGACCTATCGTGCGTCGCTCGAGGAAGCCGCGCGCAAGCCGGGCCTCATCGTGCGCAAGGAAGGCGACGTCGATGCGGCCCTGAAGAGTGCCGACAAGGTGATCGTCGGCGAATACTATCTGCCGCATCTCGCCCATGTCAGCATGGAGCCGCCGGTCGCGGTGGCCGACGTCAAGGGCGACAAGGCCGAGATCTGGGCGCCCGTGCAGAGTCCCGGTGGCACCCGCGAGGATGTCGCCAAGACCCTCGGCATCCCCGAGGACAATGTCACCGTCAACGTGACGCTGCTCGGCGGCGGCTTCGGCCGCAAGTCGAAATGCGATTTCGCGCTCGAGGCGGCGTTGCTGTCGAAGGAACTCGGCGCGCCGGTCAAGGTGCAGTGGACCCGTGAGGACGACGTCCATCACGACTTCCTGCATACCGTCTCCGTGGAACGGATCGAGGCCGGTCTCGACAAGAGCGGCAAGGTGATTGCGTGGCGGCACCGCAGCGTGGCGCCGACCATCGCCTCGACCTTCGCCGCCGGCGCCAACCACGAAGCGCCGTTCGAGCTCGGTATGGGCCTGATCGACAATCCGTTCGAGATCGCCAATCTGCAATGCGAGAATCCGGAAGCGGCCGCGTTCACGCGCATCGGCTGGTTCCGCTCGGTCTCCAACATCCCGCGTGCCTTCGCGGTGCAATCCATGGTCGGGGAAATCGCGCATGCGACGGGCCGCGACCAGAAGGACATGCTGCTGGAACTGATCGGAAGCCCGCGGATCGTCAACCTGTCCTCGGTGAAGGATCCCTGGAACTACGGCGAGCCCTATGACAGCTACCCGATCGACACCGCGCGGCTGCGCAAGGTGGTCGAACTGGTCGCCGAGAAGGGCGAGTGGGGCCGTACCGTGCCGAAAGGCCATGGTCTCGGCATCGCCGTGCATCGTTCCTTCGTCAGCTACATCGCGACCATCGTCGAGGTGGCTGTTGACGACAAGGGCAAGCTCACGGTGCCGCGGGTCGACACCGCGATCGATTGCGGCACCTACGTCAACCCGGAGCGGATCGCCTCGCAGATCGAAGGCGCCGCGATCATGGGGCTCAGCCTCGCCAAATATGGCGAGATCAGCTTCAAGGACGGCAAGGTGCAGCAGAGCAATTTCGACGACTTCCCGGTGATCCGGATCGACGAGTCGCCTGCGATCACCAACGTCTACATCGTGCCGCCCGGGGCAGACACTCCGCCCAGCGGCGTCGGCGAGCCCGGCGTGCCGCCGTTCGCACCGGCCCTGAGCAACGCGATCTTTGCCGCCACCGGAAAGCGCATTCGGGCGCTTCCGATCGGCAAGCAGCTGGAGACCTGAGGCAGGAACGTTAGCTGAAGCGGGCCGTTCTCATCGATCCGAGGCATGATCCGGAAAAGTGCGAAGCGGTTTTCCGAGAAGATCATGCCCCAGCAAATCAGCTAAAGCGCGATCTAGATCGCGCTTTAGAGGAGCAGATCGATGAGAACCCCACCTCGAAAATTCCAGACGCTCGCAGCGATCTTGTCCGCGGGCATCTTGCTTTTTGCGACACAGACAGCGTTTGCGCAGAGCACCTCGCCGCCGAGCACGACCGCGACGCGTCCAGCGAAAGTGCTGCCCGACCAGACCTCGGTTCCGAGCAGCGGCCCACCTTCGACCACCGGCCAAACCACAGGCGAGGCCACCCGTGATCCCACGATCAAGAAGATGAACGAGGACGAGAAGCAGAAGGTCGATACCAAGGGCAAGTAGCGCATGATCCGGAAGGATCATGCTGAAAGCCAAGGCGGACCGGGAAGCGGCGGTCTCCCCAACCGCCGCTTCCCGATCGCATCGCCCCCTATCGGTGAGAAGCGCTTTCTGGAGCCTCGGCTCTGCTTCAATAGAACCAAAGCTCCGATCGCGTGCCTTACTTCTTGTCGAGCGCGAACACCCAGATCACGCCGCCTTGCGGGACGTTGTTCTCGAAGCCCGCAACCTTACCGGCGAGCGCATCCTGGATGCGCTGCGCGTCGACGCCCCAGCCCGACTGGACCGCGATGTATTGCGTTCCATCGACCTCATAGGACATCGGCATCGCCATGATGCCGGAGTTGGTCTTCTGCTCCCACAACAGCTCGCCGGTCTTGGCGTTGAAGATGCGGAACATCCGGTCATTGGTGCCGCCAGCGAGAACCAGGTCGCCCGCGGTCGCCGTCACCGAGCCGAACAGCTGCGAAGTCTTGAAGTCGTGCTGCCAGACCTTCTTGCCGGTGGCCGGATCCCACGCCTGCAACTCGCCGAAATGATCGGCGTTCGGTGCCGGCGTTAGCCCGATGTCCTCCGGCTTGGTGCCGAGCCAGAGCTGGCCGGGAACCAAGGGCTGCTTCTCGCCCGTGAAGCCGCCGCAGAAGTTCTCGTTGGCGGGAACGTAGACGAGCTTGGTGCTCTGGCTGTACGCCGCCGACGGCCAGTCCTTGCCGCCCCACAGCGACGGGCAGAACTCGACCCGCTTGCCGATCACCGGCTTGTGCTCGGGATCGACGATCGGCCGGCCGGTCTCGGCCTCGATGCCCTTCCAGACATTGGTCTTCACGAACGGCCAGCCGGACACGTAGTTGATCTTGTCGGGCTTGTTCTCGAGCACCCAGAAGATCGCGTCGCGTCCCGGGTGGATCAGGCTCTTGAACGAGCGTCCGTCACGCTGCAGGTCGACCAGCATCGGCGCATCGACCTCGTCCCAGTCCCAGGAATCGTTCTGGTGATACTGGAAGTGCTTCTTGATCTTGCCCGTCTCGGGATCGAGGCCGATCACCGAGCTCGTGTAGAGGTTGTCGCCGGCGTGAGCCGAGCCCGGCCACGGCGCAGCGTTGCCGACGCCCCAAAGGATCGTCTTGTTGTCCTTGTCGTAGGTGCCGGTCATCCAGGCCGATCCACCGCCCGACTTCCAGTCGTCGCCGCTCCAGGTCTCGTGCCCGGGCTCGCCTTCGCCGGGGATGGTGAAGGTGCGCCAGAGCTCTTTGCCGCTCTCGGCATCGTAGGCGACGACATAGCCGCGCACGCCGAACTCACCGCCGGAGCCGCCGACGATCACCTTGCCGTCGACCACCAGCGGCATCAGCGTCAGATACTGACCCTTCTTGTAGTCCTGGACCTTGGTGTCCCAGACCACCTTGCCGGTCTTGGCGTCGAGCGCGACGACATGGTCGTCGGTGGTAGCGAAGTAGACCTTGTCCTGCCACAGGCCGACGCCACGGCTGGTCGGATGCAGCTGGAACAGATCGTCGGGAAGCTGCCGCTTGTAGCGCCAGTATTCCTCGCCGGTCTTGGCGTTGAGCGCGATCACCTGCCCCATCGGGGTCGCGGCGAACATCACGCCATTGTTGACGATCGGCGGCGCCTCATGGCCCTCGATGACGCCGGTCGAGAAAGTCCAGACCGCCTTGAGGTCCTTGACGTTGGAGGTGTTGATCTGGTTGAGCGGACTGTACCCCTGTCCGTCATAGGTCCGGCGATACAGCATCCAGTTGCCGGGTTCGGGATTTTCGAGACGCGCAGAGGTGACGGAACTGTAGTTTTCGATCGACCCTGCGACGGCGTAGGTCGAAATGAGGCACGTGAATGCGACACAACTCGACAGTAACCACTGCTTGCTTGTCATGAGATGCTACCTCCCTGCTCTGTTTTGTTTTTTCAGCTTAGGTCATGCAGAAATCCCGATGTGGCCTCATCCTCCCTGCTGAGCACCCACCTTTCCGACGAATGGCGCTGCGACCGTGATCGCGCCGTCGGCAACCGTCAGCGGCAATGCCGCGAGGCGACGTGGCGCCGGCCCGAACACGACCTGCGCATTCTGCCGCGGATCGTATTCGGAGTTGTGACAGAGGCATTTCAGAACGTTCTTGTCGCCCTGCTCTTCCTTCAACCAGGCAGTGATCGGACATCCGGCATGCGTGCAGATGACCGAGTAGCAGACGATGCCGTCAGGCGCGCGGGCGCGCGTGGCATCGTCGAGTTCGCTCGGATCGAGCTTGACGAGCACGACCTCGTTGAGCCGCGAGCCCTTGCGGACGACCGAGGTCTTCGGGTCCTGCGGCCAGGCGCGAATGGGCGGTCCGCCGAGTTTCAGATCATCCGACTTGATGACCTGGCCGGCCTTGTCGCCTTCGGCGCGCACCAGCACGTCGGCTTTTTGCGGTCGCTCACTGGCGCCGGGCTGGTCTTCATCGTCGGCGGCTGCGGGTTCGATCGCGGCGAGACAGGCGCAGCCCGCAAGCGCGGTCAACACCGCGCGACGCGTCGGGTCCGCGCACGAACCCGATGCATCGGATTCAACTCTCTGTTCGACGGAAGCGCTGGGGTTGGACTCCGACATGGCGCAAGCTGAGCGTGCAACTCAGCCGAAAAGATGGCGGCACACATTCTCGATGCGCGAACGCATGCGCAAAAAATACGCTGCAGCTTTTGGTTGATCGACCGCGCCGCTTCGCGATTGCTTCGATCAGGGCTCGTTGACGAAGCTCAGCCTGCCGACAGGTTTCAGTGTCTTTGCATCAAATGTGCGGATCTCTGTTGCACCGCCTATATCAAGCGTGAGGACCAGCCGTTCGCCGGCGACGCCGGTTGCGACGATACGGGCGCCTTTCGGCAGCGCAGCAGTGACGTCGGAGACGGAAACGGGGCTTCCCTCGCTGCGATAAAGGCGGTAGCCGATGGCAATCAACACGACGGCCACGGCCAAGGCCGAGGTCAGGCCCGCGATCAGCATCATGCGCCGCACCCGCGCGATCAGCGCGGCCTGGTCGGGGGTCGGTTCGGTCACAGCGGTGTCGGTCATCACAAGGCTCTATCTTTGCAACAGGTCGATTTGAATCAGGTCTCTTCGAATGGCGGTCGGAAGCTGGAGGTCATCGTCGCAGGCGACGAGGGCTCGGCCCGGCTTGACCGCGTGCTCGCACAGCGCACTGCGGAGCTGTCGCGGTCCCGGCTGAAGGCGCTGATCCTCGCCGGTTCCGTGGCCGTCAAGGACGCCGTCGTGCGCGACCCCGCTTATCATGTCGCCAAGGGCGATACGATCATAATCGACGTGCCGGAGGCCGTGCCCGCCGAGCCTCAGGGCGAGGACATCGCGCTCGATATCGTGTTCGAGGACGACGACATCATCGTCATCAACAAGCCGAGGGGCCTTGTCGTGCATCCCGCGGCCGGCCACGCCACGGGAACGCTGGTCAACGCGCTGATCGCGCATTGCGGCTCGAGCCTGTCGGGTATCGGCGGGGTCAAGCGGCCGGGCATCGTGCACCGCCTCGACAAGGACACCACGGGGCTGATGGTGGTTGCCAAGAACGACCACGCCCATCAGTCGCTGACCGCGCAGTTCGCCGACCATGGCCGCACCGGCCCGATGCAGCGCGGCTACATGGCGTTTGCCTGGGGCGTGCCGAACCGGCCCCACGGCACCATCGACGCGCCGATCGACCGCCATCCCCATGCCCGCGAGAAAATGGCGGTCCGCCAGACCGGCCGCGAGGCGATCACCCATTTCGAGGTGCGAGAGAGCTTTGCCGGCCGCGACGGCAAGCCGGTCGCCTCGCTGCTGGCCTGCCGGCTCGAGACCGGGCGGACCCATCAGATCCGGGTGCACCTTGCCCATCTCGGCCATCCCCTGATGGGCGACAGCGTTTACGGCGCCCACTTCAAGACCAAGGCCGGGCAGCTCAGCGTGGAAGGTAAGGACGCACTCACCGCGCTCGACCGCCAGGCCCTTCACGCCTATCTGCTGGCTTTGGAACACCCCCGGACCGGGGAACTTTTGCACTGGGAGTCGGCTTTGCCGGAGGATTTGCTTCTCCTGCAGCGGGCGTTGGCAGCGGCGGTATGACGCACCCCTCCCGGAAAAGCCACGTCATGACAACAGGTTATACCTGCCACACGGGGACGTGACGTCAGCAATCCTTCCCTATCACGGACAGTTTGGTGTATGTTGCACCTGCGTTGAATATCCAACGCGGAACATCGCAGCATGGCCGGCTTTAACCCAGCGGCCACCTGCCGGGCCCGCCGCTATCGGGGGCCTGAACCACTGGAGGGCGCAAGTAATGGCCCGTACAGCTACGTTGCCGGTCCTCAATGGAGAATCCGGCCTCTCTCGATACCTCGCCGAGATCCGCAAGTTCCCCATGCTGGAGCCCCAGCAGGAGTACATGCTCGCCAAGCGTTGGCGCGAGCATGACGATCGCGACGCGGCGCATAAGCTTGTCACCAGCCATCTCAGGCTCGTGGCCAAGATTGCCATGGGCTATCGCGGCTACGGCTTGCCGATCTCCGAGGTCGTCTCGGAAGGCAATGTCGGCCTGATGCAGGCGGTGAAGCGATTCGAGCCCGAGAAGGGCTTCCGTCTCGCCACATACGCCATGTGGTGGATCAAGGCATCAATACAAGAGTACATTCTGCGTTCCTGGTCGCTCGTGAAGATGGGCACCACCGCGAACCAGAAGAAGCTGTTCTTCAACCTGCGCAAGGCGAAGAGCAAGATCTCGGCGCTGGAAGAGGGTGATCTCCACCCCGACCAGGTGAAGCTGATTGCCAAGCGCCTCGGCGTGACCGATCAGGACGTGGTCGACATGAACCGCCGCCTCGGCGGTGACGCGTCGCTCAACGCCCCGATCCGCGACGACGGCGAAGCCGGCGAATGGCAGGACTGGCTGGTCGACAACTCGCCCAACGCCGAAGCCTTGATGGCCGAGAGCGAAGAGTTCGATCATCGCCGCCAGGCCCTGAACGGTGCGATCGGCGTGCTCAATCCGCGCGAACGCCGCATCTTCGAGGCGCGGCGTCTGGCCGATGAGCCGATGACGCTGGAAGACCTCGCCGCCGAGTTCGGCGTGTCGCGCGAGCGCGTGCGGCAGATCGAGGTCCGCGCCTTCGAAAAGGTGCAGTCGGCCGTCAAGGGCACGATCGCCCGGCAGGAAGCCGCTCTCGAAGCCGCGCACTAATCGCGCGGCGGCAAGCCAACAGACACGAAAGCCGGCGGCAACGCCGGCTTTTTTGTTTTTGTCTGTAGGGTGGGTGGCGCGAAGCGATACGCATCATCCTGCCGCGCTCTTGGCTATGTCGGCAAGGGGGAAAATGCTGACATGCAGGTGGTGCCGGCGCGCTGGCGCTTCGAAGGCAGCACAGGTCGCGTCTCACGATCGCCCCGCTACCCCTTCTGGGTAAGCAACGTTTGCAGGACAACGCAGTTTTCTATTCGTCAGGTTACATCCTGGGGCTAGAGCCAACGCTGCCCGTGTGTATTTTAAGCGGGCGGCGTTGTGCCCTGGTCGTAACCGGTGTGCGGCAAGGTGGACCGGTCGAGACAAGGCTCGACAAGTGAGAAGCGATCAGCATCGCGAAGCTTGTCTCGTGTGATGAGCGCGTGAATGCCGGAAGTATCGCGGAGCCATGAGCCGCCTCGCCGCTAAGCTCCAGCGCACTCCCAAGCCCCGGCGGACCGTCTCGCTGAAGATTCGCCAGAAGCGTCCCGATCTCCACAGACTGCTCTAAGCGCCTCGCCTTGCCTCAGTCATCATCAGACTTTCAAGCTCTCTGACGGCCGCTTCTTCGGTGACGCCGTCGACAACGGCAACCTCTCCCGAAAGGCGCTCGAGTGCAGCCGTATAGAGCTGTCGTTCGCTGTAGCTTTGGCTGGAATTCAACTCCGGCCGATAGAGATCGCGCATCGCTTCTGCGATGGCGAGAATATCGCCCGACTTGATCTTGCTCTCATATTCCTGAGCAAGCCGGGACCAATTGCCACGCGCTCTGCGAGGCGCTTGACGCAAGATACTTCGCGCGTGCTGGATGGCAGCCGGATCGGAAAGCTCACGCATCCCGACGCTTGCCGCCTTTCTTGTAGGAACTCGCAGCGTCATTTTGGTTTTCGCGAAATAGACGACAAAGAACTCAAGCTGAGCTCCCGCCACCGCCTGTTCCTCGATCGCGACAATCTGGCCGACGCCGTGAGCCGGGTACACGATCAGATCAGTTGCCTTGAATCCAAAGCGCGTCTCGATGCAACGGCTCCCACTCGTTTGATCGACGGAGGGTACCGGTATGGAATGCGCAGGATTCGAACGATTGGATTGCGATTGACCGCTAAAATTCATCTCGCGATTTACCCCGCAGCTCGAGGAATTGGCTCCACTGCCATTTCCCGCTGTGATCAATCAGTACGTCAGACCCAAAATGCTGGACTCAAAATCATTAATTGCGATCCCTCACTAATAGGCCGCGAGCGAGAGCGCCGCCACGAGAAATGCGATCAGCTGACATTCCCTTCGATAGCTGTGGTTTCTTGGCAACTTGTTCCCTATCGAGGAATCAACGGATCTCCTTTGGGTCAAAAGACGACGCCCGGTGGCAGCTTCAGAAATCTGCTGCCGGCGATAGTTCTTGCGCCGCAAGACTTCCAGAAAAATGAAGGCCAATCAAAACGTCCGCCCGGAGTGTCACCTGTTACTTGCAGCCGCGGCAAATCGTAAGCTTGCCCTTTAGCTTGTCATCGTCGCCGGGATCGACCGATTGGTGGTCAGAGACACGATCAGCTTCTTGATCGAGCGCGGGATGCTTTGCCCGGTGCGACTTGACGGGTCGCGTCGGCCGGTTTGACGTGTCGTCCTCGATGCCGACGCTAAAACCATCGTAATCGGGGACAGGTCTAGCCGACGGCCGCGACCTGTCGATCACTTGTGCCTGCGAAACGCTGTCGGGCTCTAACGGCGTGTGCTCGACAGTGGCAGATCGTGGGGCAGTCGGGCGTGGCGGCAAATCTTTAGCCGCACGGGGCGCCGAATTCTTAGCGGTCGCCGGCGATGGCCAGACGCTGTTGGTTGCGGCCGTAGATGCCGTTCCCTCATTCGACGGCGGCGGCGCAATCGAAAGCGGAGGAGAAAGCGAGGTCTGACATCTCGCGCCGTCTTGTGACCAAACTCCCGCCGCCAACAAACCAAGGGCAAACAGTGTTGCGTTCTTCATAACCCGTCCTGCAAATCATTTGGAATGAAGACATTGATCACGTGGCTCCGATCGCCACGCTTCGGCAAAAATTGCATATCTGACATGGCGATCAAAATTGACGAAAGTGGGGAGCCGTGGGCGGATACATGCGTGCTTCGGCCCACCCTCGCTGCTCGCCCGAGGCGCTCCTGGCCATGTCGGCCAAGGGCCAGAAGCAGCCGCTCTGCCTATCGGGTTGAGGGCGTCCCCTCGCTCGGTGGACACTCCCGATAGCCGAAGCGCTCGATCAGCACGTGACCTTCCAGCGTATGGAATGCATCGCTATCCATATGATGGCCTTCGAGCAGATAGCGCCGCAATCCTTCGTCATACTGGGAAAGTAGCGCACGGCTCGCACGCGTTTCGGGACCGGTGCGGTTTTCCGCGAGGTCATGGCCAGCGTGAAACATCAGTTGAGCATCGCGCTGAACACAGACATTTCGGATGCCAAGGAACAGCGTGCAAGCTGATTTGCAAATTCCTTCGATGCGAAATTCATCGCCGCTCGCGTTGTATTGACCAACGATCTTCAAGAAGTCCGGAATGTAACCACCGTCGGCAAACGGCACGGACGACCCTGCCGACCACGCAGGGGAAGCCAAAGCGCACAGTATCGCGGCACAAATCCAAACCATCGAAGCATCGAGCGCCCCCAAGTTCGATGACCACCCACAGCCTGATCGAACGCGATAGAGCAACGAATGTCGGCGTCGGGTCAAAAGCCGCTCATAGCGACCGAACCGGGGGACTTCCAGTCCAAGCCGGAGAGCCGAACGTTTCATTTTTCGGCTAGGATGGGGGCAGCTTGTGCCGGAAGCACGATCACCTTCGCTCCGATCTTCACCCGATCGTAGAGGTCCACGACGTCCTCATTGGTCAGCCGGATACAGCCGGACGAAACCCGCTTCCCAATCGTATCGGGCTTGTTGGTGCCGTGAATTCGATATTCGGTATCGCCCAGATACATCGCCCGGGCGCCGAGCGGATTGCCGGGCCCCCCTGCCATAAACCGCGGCAGATATGGCTGGCGCGAAATCATCTCTGCCGGCGGACGCCAGTCCGGCCATTCTGTCTTGCGGGCCACGGTCTGTTCACCGGACCATGTGAAACCTTCGCGGCCAACGCCGATGCCGTAGCGCATCGCCTGCCCGTCGTTCAGAACGAGATAAAGGAATGTGTTTCCGGTATCGATGACGACGGTGCCCGGCGTCTGGTGGCTGGCGTAATCAACCACCTGCCGAACAAATCTTCCGGGAGCGTCAGCGGCTTTTGGTGTTTCGATCCGGGGCGCGGGCGCAGGAACCGGGATTGGAACCGGAGCTGGCGCCGGAGCCTGAACCGGCGCCGATACGTGAACAGGAGTCGATGGCGTAGGACTAGATGGCGTCGGGACCTGATGCGCGGCTTGCTTCCGTATCGGTTGAACGCTCGCCGGCTGCCATAGCAAACCGTACCCCAATGCGGCAGCCGCCACGGCGCCAATTGCAACTCTTCCGATCACCGGCAGCGCGAGCGCCTCAGTCTTCCTACGTTTGGCCCGCTTTGCCATGTCTTTCCCCCGATCCCTGTGCTTCCAACAGGTACCCAGCAAATTTTAACAAGCTTCGAAGCGATTTCGTTCAGGCTGGAAATCGTCAAGCGTCGTTAACGCCAGCTCTTGTTCCGCAAAGGTAGAGGAGCGATCGACATCCAGGCAGTCTGTAGAATGGGTGGAGCGCAGCGATACCCATCATCCCACCGCGCAGCACAAGGTCGATGGATATCGCTTCGCTCCACCCATCCTACGAAGCTGTCGTCCTCTGAAAGCGGGGGACCCCGTACGCCGCGGCGGTCGAGAGAGGACGCACAATAACTGCCGCCTCTGGAATACTGGATCGCCCGGTCGAAGCCGGGCGATGACAGCTGTTTGCTAGCCCGAGCGTCCTCGTCCACACATGACGCGTACGCGCCCTACTCGCCCCACTGCCGCGCCATCGTCGCGAGCGCGCAGCCCTCGCAATAGCGGGCATCCTTGAAGTCGATCCAGTTGTGCGCGTAGACGCGCTCCAGCGGGATGCCGTAACGCGCGCGCAGCAGCTTCACCAGAACGCGCCAGGCGGCGATCTGCGCATCGGTCGGTCCCTTGGTGACGTCGGGATAGTTGCCGGCGAACTCGACGCCGATCGAGGTGTCCTTGTTCACCTGGCGATAGGTCTTGCTGTTGTCGATATACTTGTTGTCGTTGCGGTCGGCGCCATCGGTATGGGTCGGGACCAGATTGTCGGCGACCGCCCAATAGACCGTGCCGTCGGTCTCAACCCAAACCATCACGCCGCGGCGGGTCGGGTTCTTGTGCTGCTCGGCGGCGCCATTTCGTGCCGAGCCGGCCGGGCCTTCGGTCTGGTGCACGATGATGTTGCGCCACGGGTGGGATTTGGCGACGTCGCCCCAAGGCGACAGCCACACCATCTTCAACCCGGGAATCTCGGGCGTGCCCTGCGATCG
>NZ_JACMYP010000016.1 GCF_020889705.1 Bradyrhizobium altum
CGCACGTCGCGTGGTGACATCTTCAATGTCCAACAGAAGAGTTGTGTGAGAATTGCCTTCGTAGAACACCTTGCGGGCATTCAGCAGCATCGTACGCTTCCCGATCCCAGGAAACTGATGTTCTACCTCGTAGTCGTCCATCACGCCGTGTTCTGGAACGATCCTTTCCAGCAGTATCCTGAGTCCGGGAATGTCCCATTGACCGTCGCCCAATCTATAGAGCAACTGGCCTTGAGTAATGCTCGGAATGACCTGGAACGTCGAATAGAATGAGCGATTAGCAGCGAGTACGCGAAGGTCCTTGTCGAGTACGAGAAGAGGTTCCCGGACGGTGTCGACGATAGCCTGCGCAAACGTTCCTGCTGACTTATTGAGCGGCGCCAATATTTAATACTTGCCGCCCAGAGACCCATCCGAGGGTTGGTCGAGATCGGGCTGAAGGTGATGAATAGGCGGACATGATCAAGCCCGCGATGGGATGGCGCACTGGCTCATCATCGCGGGAGCCGTGCTGGTAGTCGTCGGCCTCATTGGCCTTGTGATCAGCCGCAGGCGTCGGGCCGATATCCGAGACGAACCAGCCACCGAGCCGCGCCCCGAATTGTCACCGCTCCCGGACCTTCTTGGCTCCAGGCCACGAGACAGCCGACGTAGAAAGCCAGCGGAGCCCCAGGCGGATTGAGCCGCCCAAGCCCCTTGCTTACGGGCAAGCGCGGCGCCGACGTCCGCCAAACTTCAATTGGGACGCCAAGGAACCGATCGGCGGAATGGGGTATCGGGTGCTATCGATGCCCTGCAGGGAAACCTAATCCCAAATATCCATCGCCCCGAAGAATTCCGGTGTCCATCATCCCCGTTTGGGGCGGTGCGGTCCCAGGGAGTGACAACCATGGTGCAGAACATCGTCGCCGGACTTGTCGTAGTGGCTTTGATTGTGATCGGTTCGCTTAGCTATACCCAGAAGCACCATCACTGTGGGCAGGGGTACGTGTTCAAACATTGGCGTGCGCACGCGCTCAAGAAAACCCAAGAGACCTGCGGATCAATGAGCCCTTCAATTTAGCTCACTACCATGCCGCAACGGCTGGGACGGGTTGGCAACGCAGCCTGGTACGATATCTCGGCACACCTCAATGCACCGCGTGCGGCCAGGTCGGCTGGTCGACACGCGGCTCGACTGGGGTGAGGTGATCAATTTCGCCAAGGGCGTCTCGGGCGGAGCGTCCTTCAAGTGCCACCTTCTGAGCCGACAGTACGAGGTCGGTCTCGCCCGTCCTTATCCAGCACCACGCAAAGTAATCGCCCCGTGTCGCTTTTGTCACATTTGGCAAAGAAACGACCGCACGAGCACCAGCGATAATTGCCCTGTAGCCGTCAGAGGGTAAGGGTGTTCGTGCTCAGCTACCCATCTCGGAGATCACGATGTTGAAGTTTCTGGTTGTTGGAGTTGCTACTTTCGGTTTCGTGGCTGCTGCCAGTGCGGCCGACCTCCCTCGTCCGCAGCCGGTCACCGAACAGGCTCCGATTGGCAAGATGCCAATTGGCAAATATCCGGTTGGCAAGTACCCAGTCGGAAAATACCCGGTTGGAAAAGCTCCTGCTCCGATCGTAACGAAGGGCTAGCTCGAAGATCGCCCAGGCAGCGTCCCCTTTCAGTTTTCGCTGAAGGCCGCTGCTCGGTGCGTTTTGCCCTAGCGGCTAGGGGCGGGTTGCTGCTTTCGGCCGCACCTCCGTGAACGCCCAGACCAACGCGGCAACCCATCCCCAGAAGGTCCAGCCCAAGAAAATGTTCATGACTACTATCGCCGCGGTGTTTTGGTGCCCTCGGCCGGAAGCCACAAAGCTGGGTATGAAATAGGCAGCGATTATCATCCCGATAATTATGAGACCCAGAAATGCAGAGCCGCCACCGTCATGCATTGGAATGCCCCCTAAATCAATCTAATCTAGCAGGGGTTGAGCCCCGTGCCCCCTTCGCGCAGGTTGCTTTTTGCTCCGTAAAACCACGGCTTTACTCTGTCGCCCAACGGGGTTCAGCGCGGAAATAGGCCAAACTGGCTGACCTTCATATTTTGATGCGAGCTTTCGAGCGGAATATATAATGGGCATGCTTCATGACGACTCTCGGCCTCGGCGTGTTTCCCGCTCGCTGGGGCCATTCTTTGCGTAGGGCCGCCGCGGATCGCCCGTCCCCTCCGCCAGCTACTGCTATATTATCCTGGTGGACTCTTTCTCCGCCCCACCGTCATAGTCGGGCGACCATTGACCAAGTCGTTATAGGCGGGTGCGGGCTTGCCCGATAGCTCTAGCGGCTTCCCACCCCCGCGGATCGGCGCGATCATGGACAATGGGATCCAAGTCTCGCGAGTATATGTTCGGCGCGACGGTCCGGCACCTGGCCGAGCGGGCCAAGGAAGCCCGGCTGGAGGCCGACGCCGTCGCCTGCCAAGCTTGGAACGCCCGCATGCTCGCCTTCCAGGGACCGGCCCAGCCCTCCCCTGCGCTCGGCGACGCGCTCAACGCCGGCTATCGCTACCTCGAGGTGAAGTGCCTCGGCTGCGAGACCCACCAGACGGTCGCGCTGGACATCGTGCGGCGGCCGAAGTGGACGCCGATCCAATAAGATCTCGGCCATGAACCCGCCGTCGACGTGGTGGCCAGGAGAGCGGTGAAATTGTGTGGTTTCAGGCCTTCATGCGGGCGCGATGCCTCCTTAGGTCAAGTCGAAGAAGTAGACCCCCGTCGAGAAAGCTGGACCATAAATCTATGACCGATACCACCGCCGAAACGGCGCGGCTCATGAAGGTAGCTGAGGCAATCGTCCGCGAACTGGATCGTCAGGGCGTTGCGGATGCCGTGGCCGACCTAGGCTTTGACGTGATGGAGATGACCAGGGTGGTGATCCGCGCGGCCGATGGGGATGTGGTCCCGTTCCGAAGACCGCAGAACTGATCGCTTTCTCGAGCGCGGGGCCTACCGTTTTGTCGAGGGTGTCGTTCCCAACGACTTCTTGATTGCTGACCCGAGCCGACCCTCAACTCGCTTCCGGTTATTGCCGACCTTTTTTATGGCCTTTTTCACCGTCGCTGCCGACTTCCCGCTTTTACTCGCTTCGTAGCGCACCTCGTAATCTTGTCCTCCGGCGACGCGGGCTCGATCCTGCTTACGCCCGCGGGCGCCATTCGTTGCTTTCTTTGCCATTGAAGTCTCCCAATTCCAACGGAGGCCAAACGCCAAGTACGATCCGCGGGTTCCTCGCAGGCTCTACTGCGCCCGGAACGAATCGTGCTGCGGTCGCTTGAAATCCCGGTTCTGTTGCGTGGAGTTGTTTTATGCGTAAATCGAATTGGACGCCTTCGATTGTCCCGAGTGATGACCAAACGGTTTACCTCGTCGCAGACGACTTCGGCCGGATAGGTCGCGCCTGGCGGGAGGCCGATCTTGAGACTGCGGACCTCGAGACGGTCATTCAGGACCTGATGGCCGGCGAGTATGCAAACCCAATCAGGGTCGCCGCCTTCAATACGTCAGAGCGGTGGTCTGACGACGTCTCGGAGGACGTCGCACGCGAGATCCAGCGACGCTGTGACCTGCAGCTGACCGATGTGCCAGCACATCTGCGGGATTTCATTGATCGCCATATGGGCCGGGACCAGAAGCAGCTTGTACTCCGACTGGTCTAGGCATGCCCTTCCAGCGTAGAAAGCCTGAGGCGATCGGGACCAAGGCGCTTTTAGGCTTCCTGTTTTTGATCGTCCCTGTTGGCATGCTAGCATGTCCGGAGGCCATCCGCCGGCAGGTCGGACTGAAGGCGGAGAAGTAAGCGCGGCTGCAGCATCTTGGAATACTGGTGGCCCGATAGCGTCCGCCTCTCCGACCTCGAGGGCCGCTTCACCTGCAAAACTTGCGGTCGCCGGGGCGCCGATGTTAGGCCGCAGTTTCCGCAGGCGGGAATGGGAACTGGTAAATGATCGACAAGATTGGCGTTGCGCGAGCTCAATTGCTAACTGCCATGGATCTATTCTTGAGAGATAAAGATCCGATCGGCGTGCACAGTTTGGCTTGCGGTGGTGGCGAACTGATCGAGGGGCTTGCACAGGCGAGCGGCAGGGAGCCTTTCTCTACCCACATTTTGCAAACCCAGCCACACCTAGACCAAATTAAGATTCGCCGCCTCAGAAATAAGTACTGGAACGCATTCAAGCACTTCTACGATCTCAAGGGAAACCAGCGAGAAGACGAGGAAATACTCCCTGATTTTGACGACACCAAGAACAGCAAAATGGGCCTATTCGATCAACTCGCCGGCGCGAGCCGAGCAGAATCAGTGGGACCCTCAATGCGAGGCAACCTGCGGACCGCGATTGCACCGGTCCGCACGTCCGTAACGCCGATCAGCTTTCAGAAGTGACGTCCACGACCGCTTCGGCGAAGGCTTGCGGGGCTTCCTGCGGCAGATTGTGCCCGATGCCCCCCTTGATAGTCCGGTGCTCATACTTGCCCGAGAATTTCTTGGCGTAGGAACTCGGCTCCGGGTGTGGCGCACCATTGGCATCGCCCTCCATGGTGATGGTAGGCACCGTGATGACCGGAGATTCCGCAAGTCGCTTGTCCAGATCTTCGTATTGCGGCTCGCCCTTGGCCAAGCCGATTCGCCAGCGATAATTGTGGATCGCGATGGCGACCTGGTCCGGATTGTCCAGGGACGCTGCCGAGCGATCAAACGTGGCATCGTCGAAGTCCCATTTTGGCGAAGCGAGCTTCCAGATGAGCTTTGCAAAATCGTGTCGGTATTTGTCGTAGCCGGCCCGGCCGTTTTCCGTGGCGAAGTAATATTGGTACCACCATGCGAGCTCAGCCCTTGGCGGCAATGGCGCCATGCTAGGGCTGCCGATCAAATAACCACTCACGGAGACCATGGCCTTGCAGCGCTCCGGCCAGACCGCCCCGATGATGTTGGCCGTCCGCGCGCCCCAATCAAAGCCGGCGAGGGTCGCCCTCTTGATCTTGAGCGAATCCATGAGCGCGATGATATCGAGCGCCACGGCCGCTTGCTGGCCATTCCGGAGCGTTTCACTTGAAAGAAAGCGCGTCGGACCATAGCCGCGCAGATAGGGTACGATCACCCGATAGCCGGCCTGCGCCAGCAAGGGTGCGACATCGACAAAGCTGTGAATGTCGTAGGGCCAGCCGTGCAAAAGCAGCACTGGCGGACCATCGGCGGGGCCGGCTTCGGCGTAGCCGACATTGAGCAGACCGGCATCGACCTGCTTCAGCGGACCGAACGAAGTGCGCGATTCAGGCTTGACCGAGGGCAATTTTACCTTGGCAGGCTGCGCGCCTACCGCGCCGATCATGCCGAGCTGGGCGGCGGCGACGGCTAAGGCAGCGGCACCTACAAAGTGGCGGCGACGATGGTCGATGCCTTGAGATGTTCTGATCTTATCCATGAAAAGTCTCCAAATTCGATGCTCCGCACCTGGATCGAGAGGGCGGCCTTGGCAGACGCCGATGTCCTTGGCTCAGCATATCGCCGGATTATCGGCGTAGTCGCAAACGCCGCCGGGCTGATGTTGACGGGCTGTACTGGATTCCCAGGCGATGCGGGTATGGCCGTAAATCAAGTGGCCAGTGGTGGAGTAGGCACTCGCATTGCCTTTCAGTGCGACGTGTCGTCCGGCCATGGAATTCTCGTGTGCCACGGCGGACGTCGTGAGCATGGCGATCGCGATCAGTCCCGCCGACAAGAGTTTGATTGTAGTCATTGAGCTTCTCCTTTTCGATTCCGACGCCACCAGGCTAGAGCCGTCCAATCAACCTATCAAACTTATTGTTTATGTCGTTTCAATCGATATAATCACTTAATCAAACCGGTTATCGATAATGACTTGTGTCACGCTGATCAAACTTCCGGGGTGACGGGCAATGACCTTAGAACAGCTTCGCATTTTCATCGCAGTCGCGGAGAAGCAGCACGTGACTCAAGCGGCGAGCGGACTCAATTTGACTCAATCAGCAACGAGCGCCGCGATCGCAGCACTCGAGGCGCGGTACGGAATCAAGCTGTTCGACCGTGTCGGCCGCGGGATCGTACTGACCCAGACCGGCCGGGATTTCCTCAATGAAGCACGCGGGGTCATGACGCGCGCCAAGGCCGCTGCGCAGGTCCTGGACGATTTGGCTGGCCTCAAGCGTGGCTCGTTGAGCCTGGCTGCGAGCCAGACCATTGCAAACTATTGGCTTCCACCACGCGCCGAAACTTTTCGGAAGGCTTATCCGGGCATCGATCTGCATGTGACGATGGCAAATACCGAGAACGTTGCCCAAGCGGTGTATCGAGGAGACGCGGACCTTGGCTTTGTTGAAGGCGAGGTTGATGATCCCGCGCTGGCTGTCCAGAAAATGAAAGGCGACTCGTTGGCCGTGGTCGTCGGACCGGGCCATCCGTGGATCGGCAAGGCACGCATTGCACCAAAGCTCTTCACAGAAGCAAGGTGGATTTTGCGTGAGCCAGGCTCGGGCACCAGGTCAATGTTCGAGGCCGCGCTCAAGAAATTGGGGCTCAAATTATCAGATCTCAATGTCCAGCTCGAGTTGCCGTCGAACGAAGCTGTATGTTCGGCTGTGGAGTCCGGAGACTGCGCGGCGGCAATTTCGGATTTGGTCGTAGCACGGTCGCTGGCTGCAGGGGCACTTTATCGCGTCAAGGTCGAGCTGCCGACGCGCTCGTTTTTCGTCCTAAAACATAAGGAGCGCCATGCGAGCCACGCGGAGAGAGCGTTACTCTCCGTTTTCCAGATGTAAGGTCACCTTCATTGTTGGGACGGTATCGGCTTTGGGGCCAAGGGCAAACTCACGCGCTGCAGCCATACGTCGACGTGCCACGACTCATTCCTTTTGGATTTGAACGGGAGTTCCGTGGGTCCCGGGAGTGCCGGGAAGGATCACAAGGTAGCGACGCGGGGCCTTGTCCTCGCTGCGCACTAACTGGCGGATTGGTCCGATTGCATTCACGACGGCTGCGCCCGCAGGGTTGGTCATGAAGCCTTGCAGTGGTTCGAGAACGCCAGTGCCCGACGGCTCACTCGCAAGCGCAAGCAGATATGGCTTTCCCGGTTCGAGACCAGTGACGGCGGCCTCCAGGATCTGCACCAAGCCCTGGTCGGATAGCGAAACGCTGGTTGGCGCTTTTGCCTCCTTGTTTGCGCCGGGTGGCACCAGCGACAGTTCCGTCGACTGACCGGCGATGCCGAGCGGCTGCAGATTATTGGTTCCAAGACCTTCGGGCGCGACCGTCATCCTCGTCATCGCTTCGTTGAGGCCGCCGCTCATCGCGGGTACGGCATCCGGCACGTAGACGAGGGCTTGCGGAGCTTGGCCGACGGGACTCGTCGCGATGACCTGGTTCGTCAGTGTGTCAATTACGGCTACTTTGTCCTCATTTTCAAGCCCAACATAGACTCGCGTGCCGTCCCCGGACGGCCAGATTCCGTGTGGCAACTTGCCGACAGGAATGGTCGCGACCTGCTCGAAATCGTCGGTACGAAACACTTTAATCTCGTTGAGGCCGCCGATCGTGACGTAGGCAAACATGCCTTTGGCGTTACGCACGATATTGACGTGGTTGGTGATCGGACCGGTGTCGAGGGTCTTCAGGAGCGTGAACGGCGGTTGCGCGTCGAACACCTGGGTCTTGCCTGTGTCCTTCAGGGTAAACCAGACCTGCTTGCTGTCCGGCGTCGCGGCGATGTTGGGACAGAACGGGCTTGCCTGCGGAACCCTGCCGACAATTCTGTGATCGGCGACGGTGACGACCTCGGTCTCCGGTGTAAACGAGGAGCAGACGTAGCCGTATTTGCCGTCGGGCGAGAAACTCGTCATACCCGGACCGTTGGGAACGACGATCCTCCCCTTTTCCTCGTAAGTCGTGCCGTCGAGTACAGAAACGTAGTTCTCGCCGCGGACGGTGACCCACACTTCCTTGCCATCCATTGTATAGAACGCTTCGTGTGGGGAGCGTCCAAGATAGGTAACGTGCTTCACGCTATTGGTCGCCGTATCGATGAAGTTCACGGCATTCGAGCCAACTGCGACAACCGCGATGGTGCGATGATCAGGGGAAAACCCCATGCCGTGCACCAACAACTGACCTTTGTAGAGCGGACTGAGATTGGCAGGCAACGAATCGCCAAGGCGGATGGTGCCAACAAGCCTGTTGTCGACGGGATCAGTGACCGAGACAGTGTTCGAGTACTGTTCGGCGGAGTAGACGCGATCTTGATGGCCGATCGGAATATCGGGGTCGGATGCGGCCGCGGGAGCCTGTCCTGCGAAGGCATGGCGGACACCGACAAGACCTATCGCAACCAGCAGAACGGCCAGTATGACCTTGCGTCGCATATCACGGCTCCTTCACCAAGGTTGCATTATCAAGTTTCGAATCGTTCATTGCCGCAGGCGGAAAATGATCAGGCGATGGTACGGAGGGTGGCAAGGCTTGACCAAGCGACAGCCGCATTGCAGTGATCTCCTGCAGCTGGGTGACTATGATTTCCTGAGCCATACGCCGGAGCGGTTCATTACGTCCGTAACGCAATTCAGCCTGCGCCATCTCGATGGCACCCTGATGGTGCGGCACCATCATCGCCACAAAATCGGCGTCGACATCGCCTGACGGCCTAATACCCATGTCGATCATCATCTTTGTCATCGCGCTGACATTTTCGGCGAGGTACGGAGCCTCCGCGGTAGACGCGGAACCAAATGTGTTCGCGCAGATCGCTGAGAAGTAGTCAGCGAGCGATTGCCGGCTGACCGAATGGACAGTCAGATATGCTGTCGCGGCAACGGCGCCGACCGCTATCGCTGCCCCATGTGAGATGATTGATATGCGAAAGGCTGACGACATGGCTTCCCCCGCGTGCGGTAGTGCCAGACCGGCTAAACCGACAAGCAACGCTGCAAGTAAGGCAGTCAATGGCCCAGGCGGTCGGTGCCCGAATAATGATAGCACATCACGACGTGACCGCTGGCTGCTGCAGTGCGAGATTTCGATCGGGCTTATGACCGCCTTGGGTCCAAAAAGCGTCGGCGTAGCGCCCGGCTGAAAACTTCCGGTCCGTCCCTGCGACCGGACGTGTGGCGCTACCGCGTAGGCGGCAGCGATGGGCCAATAAGCGACATCAACGGGCGGCCTCAACTCAACAACTGGCGCAGTTAGGCGATGAGATTCTGAGGGCGTTCTTCCTGCAAGAAATGACCGCAATCGAGAGCTCTTCCGGTCACAGACATCCCACAGGACCCGACAACGGCCAATGCGCGCCGACGCCGCTGCGATATTCGCTGGTCTCGGTGATGTTGTCGGTGCTGATGGTGACCAGCCGGCAGTATCCAACCTCCATCTCGCGATAAAGCTGCAGCAGTCCCTCAGCCTGCCTGCGATCCTTCGGGCAGAAGCTGCCACGGCTCAGGACCACAATCATCGGGTCCTGGCCTTGCAGCTTTGAGAGTTTCCGATGCTTCGCCGTGTGGTCAGAAAGCTCGTAGTCAGGAAAGCTCGCTCCCGGTACCATATCAGAGACCGCATGTGAACGCTCTCCGAGTGGTGCCTGCATCTAGACCGGCTGCTTCAACGTGGCGGCGTCGATCGGCATCTTGCGCAGGCGCTTGCCGGTCGCGGCAAAGACCGCATTGGCGATAGCGGGGACGATTGCCGATGTCCCGGTCTCGCCCATGCCGCCTGGTGGCTCTGAACTCTTGACAATGTGCACCTCGATGGCCGGCGCATCGTCGATGCGAAGCATCTGGTAACTATCAAAGTTCGATTGTTGCACCCGTCCGTTCCTGAGCGTGATTTCGCCATACAACGCCGCTGTGGCGCCGAAGGTGATACCGCCCTGGATCTGCGCCTGCACCGTGTCGGGATTAACGACCGTGCCAATGTCGGCAGCGCAGACCACGCGCCGCACGCGGACCGTTCCCGTTTTCGAGACCTCGACTTCTGCCACCAGCGCCATGTAGCTGCCGAACACATTCTGGAGCGAGACGCCGAGGCCGCTTCGCTTGGGTAGGGTTTTTCCCCAGCCGGCCTTTTCAGCGGCAAGGTCGAGGACCGCCCTGGCGCGCGGTGATTTGTCGAGCAGCGCCCGGCGATATGCGACCGGGTCCTGCTTTGCCGCTGCCGCCATCTCGTCGATAAAGCTTTCGGTCACGAACACATTGTGCGAGGGGCCGACGCTGCGCCAGAACCCGGTCGGAACGCCCGGCGGCTCGACGCGCACGAATTCCACATGGAAATTCGGGAAATCGTAGACCAGATCGATCGCACCTTCGGTCGAGTCGGGATCCAGGCCGCCCTTGTACGCCGGAGGCAGCCAACGCGCGATCACCGAGGAGCCAGCATAGCGATTGCTCCAGGCCACAGGCGCGCCTTGTGCGTCGAGACCCGCTGCGATCCGGTCGTACCAATAGGGCCGATACATGCCGTGCTGGGTGTCCTCTTCGCGGGTCCAGACCACCTTGACCGGGCCGTCGACGTGCTTGGCGATCTCGACGGCGCGGACTGCACCATCGGCTTCCAGTCGCCGGCCGAAGCCTCCGCCGATGAGATGATTATTGACAATGACCTTCTCCGGCGGAAGGCCAGCCGCTTTCGCGGCCATCGCCTGGACGCGCGCAACCGCCTGGCTACCGATCCAGATTTCGCACTCGTTCTTGCGGAAATGCACCGTGCAGTTCATAGGCTCCATCGTGGCGTGTGCAAGGAACGGCACTTGATAGGTTGCTTCCACCCTAGTGGCGGCGCTCGCCATGGCCTTGTCGACGTCGCCGATATTCTGGGCCACAGCGCCAGATTTGACCGTTGCCTGCTCGAGTTCGCGCGCGATGTCGTCCGTTGTGAGTCCGGCGTGCGGCCCCTCATCCCATTCGAGCTTCAGCGCAGCCAGGCCCTTTTTCGCCGCCCCCATATGATCGGCCACGACTGCAACGGCGTCGGCGAGCCGAACAACCTGGCGTACCCCGTTGACGGCCTTCGCCGCGGCATCGTCGACACTCTTCAAGCGGCCACCGAAAACGGGCGATTGCGCGAGGGTCGCAATCTTCACCCCGGGCGGGCGCGCATCGATACCATAGGCCGCTGTTCCGTTGACCTTGTCAGGTGCATCGAGCCGCTTGACCGGCTTGCCGATCAGTTTGAATTCGTCAGGCGCCTTGAGTGCAACGCCAGCGGGGACGGGCATGTTCGCGGCCGCGTCGACCAGCTCCCCATACTTGAGACGCCGCCCGGTCGACGCATGAATGACCTCTCCGTCCTCAGCACGGCAGGATGTCACATCGGCACCCCAGCGCTTGGCAGCGGCCTCGATCAACATCATCCTCGCTGTGGCTCCGGCCTCGCGCAGCGGCTTCCAGGCGCCGCGCATTGCGTTCGAATTGCCGGTCGCCTGCACGCCTAGCATCGGGTTCGCATAGAGCCTTTCGTCTGGTGGCGCGTGCTCTAGACGAACCTGTTTCAGGCTCACCTGGAGTTCTTCGGCGATCAGCATGGAGATCGAGGTATAGGTGCCCTGTCCCATTTCCACGTAAGGCATGGTCAGGACGATCTCACCGTCGCTGCCAATACGGATGAACGCATTTGGCGCGAACCCGCCGGATTGTGCGGCTTTGCCAGACCCAAACGGCAAGCTCAGGCTCAGCCCCATCAGGCCGCCGCCGACGGCGGCACTCGAGACCAGGAAGCTCCGGCGCGACAGCTTGTCGCCTTCAATGCGGGAAGTGCTGCGACCGAGGATCATGGCTAACCTTCCTTCCCGCTGGCTTGCGCAGCGAGCTTGATCGCCTCGCGGATACGCACATAGGTCCCGCAGCGGCAAATGTTGCCGCTCATCGCTTCATCGATATCGGCGTCCGTCGGCTTCGGCTTGCTTGCCAATAGCGCCGACGCGGACATGATCTGCCCGGACTGGCAGTAGCCGCATTGCGCGACCTCATGGTCGAGCCAGGCCTTTTGGATCTTCGCGCCGGCAACCGTCCCACCAATTGCTTCGATGGTCGTCACCTCCGACTTGCCGATGCCGTCGATCGGCGTCTGACAAGAGCGCGTGGCGACGCCGTTGATATGCACGGTGCACGCGCCGCACAGCGCCATGCCGCAGCCGAATTTCGTTCCCGTCATGCCGAGGACGTCGCGCAACACCCATAGCAGCGGCGTGTCGCCGTCGACGTCGAGATTGTGGGAGTTTCCGTTGACTTTGATGGTAAAGGCCATGATGCCACTCCCTCCCTTCCGCTTGCCCTTCCCGCGACATCTCGCGAGATTGAGATTAGATGGCTGCGTTTCCACGCATCACCATCGGCTGTCAGCCACCAAGGTGACCGATGTGATATCCGAGCCGGTTCTCAACATCGCCCGGTTGATGGAAGCCGCGCTCCAGCAGCTTCTTGATCCGGTTTTGGCTGGCGGGACGTTGAACAGATGCAAGGAAGGCGTCCCATTCGGGCGCGATGTCTGCATCTGCCGGCAAGCTCGCCAGATTGACCAGCCGCTTGATGTCGGCGATTCCCTGCTTGTCGAATGAGGCAATTCGCCTCGCCAGAGCATCGACAAAGCCGCCGAGCTCCGCGTCAGGCAGCGCGCGATTGACATAACCGTAGCGCTCTGCGAGGTCGCCGTTGATATCGTCGGCTCCGAGCAGCACCTCTAGCGCACGACCGCGGCCGATCAGGCGGGGCAACCGTGCAAGCGGTCCGCCACCAGGCACCAGGCCGGCACCAAGCTCCCACTGCGATAGCAGGGCCTTCTCGCGGCTGGCGAAACGCATGTCGCTTGCCAGCGCCAATTCGCTTCCAACACCTGTCGCGCGGCCCCGGATCATAGCAATGGACGCAACCGGAGCCCGGCTGAGACGGGCCAGAATGTCGGGAAGCGCTTGCAGGCCCGTCTTTCCCGGCGGCAGGCTCGTCGATGCCTCGAGCGGCGCGAAGAAATCATAGTGGGTCAAGAAGAAGCCCTCGACCGCGCTGTCGAACACGACGACCCTCACTTGCGGATCGCTTTCCAACGCTGAGACGACCTCGTTCAATTGCGGAATGGCGTCCGGCCCGAAGATGTTGAGTGGCGGATGATCAAACGTCACACGCCAGTACGTCGGCAGACAGCGTTCAAGCCATATCTGCTGGTTGGACAAGGTCACTTCCCTGGGATTCATGGTGAACTCCTCAGATTTGCCGAACAGTGACGCACGCTTCGGACGCGCAACCCATGGTTACCCGTTGATTGGAACAGATCGCTCTTTGGAGCGCTCCGACGACGTCGCCCCGAGCTCACCCGTCATAAACTGGGCTCGCCCATTGCCGAACGACCAATCCTCATCCGAGTTGGTGACTATCGACTCGACGACGTCGGACGGCTCGATGTCACACTCCTCCTGCAGGCTCTCGCACAATGATAGAAAACTTCCTTGGCCAGTCTCTCCCGAGGGCGGGTCACAATCTGCAGCACGACGCGATTCTTCGTGCGCTCGATTCCAAGTCAAATGTCTTCGACGACAAGATGGCACGGCGGATGCTCGTTCACGATCTGGTAGCGATCGCGTTCGGGAATCTGGAAGGCCGCCACCAACGCGCGGTGCGTGGCGTCCAGCACGTTGCAGTATGGGCAAAGACACCCTTATTGACCCATTCGATAGTGTCGGCTGATTTTGCCGACGCCTCAGCCGGCTTGATCTCCAGGTTCTCCATAACGATCTGGATCGTTGCGCTGCAAATCCCCGGCGACTTCATGGTCGGCCTTCCCAGCCGCCGCATTGCTCGCTTCCTCGATCAGCATAACGATCTCATTGGGGCGAGTTGCAACCGAAGCGTGACTCGTCTGCAACGAAATGGTCGCCCTTGCCTCGATTCGTTGCGCCATCCATTTCTCGGTCTCGACGGGAATCAGCCGGTCGTCGGCCGAGATCTGGTACCAGCTCGGCTTCACTTTCCACGCCGGTGGTCCCGACTTCTCTTCGAAACAACGCTCCGCCGTCGGCTTCTGCGTGAGGGCCCATACCAGCGATTCCGTTTCGTCGTCTAAATCGTGGCAGAAGGTTTCGCGAAACTTCTCGGGCGCGATCCATAGAAACCCATAATTGTCCTGACGGATGTTGGCCGCTCCCTCAGGCAGTGCTCGCCGCGCTAGGAGATCATTCAGGCTCTCGCCTTCGTCGAGAGCGGGCCCTGCCAAATAAACCAGGCCGACGACATTTGGTGCCCGGCCGGCCCCCGTGATGACTGCGCAACCATAGGCATGCCCGACTAATAGAGTGGGAGCATCCTGCGCTGCGACTAGCTTGCTCGTGCGGTCGATATCGTCGGCCAACGAGGTGAGGGGGATTTGCGCTGCGAAGACGCGGTATCCCTTTTCATGCAGGCGGGGAATGACATGCCGCCAATGTGAAGCGTCGCCCCAGGCGCCGTGCACTAGAACGATGTTGGGTTTGATGGCTCGACCCACAGCGGGTTCCTGCTTTCTGGTGCGAGACGCTAACGACGCCTTGCATCTTTTCAAGTACCGGGCCCTCGATCCTGATGGCGCAGGGCGTATCGCATCGACAAAATCAAAGCTGCGATATGCCGCCATCGACGGCCAACTCCGATCCGGTCATGAACGCCGAATCGTCGCTCGCGAGAAACAGCTCTGCCTAGGCGATTTCCCCGGCCTCCGCCGAAGCGATGGAGCGGGATCTGGCGAACAACACGTCGATACGGCCGAACTTTTCGCTGATCTGCTTGATTCATTGTTTTCAATCTCGGCGGGCTTCCTCACGTCGCCTCGGAGCGCGGTGACGCGATTACCGAGCAGGCTTGCTGCGGATTGCAACCGGGTCGGATTTTGCCCGACGATGATGACCCGTTGCACCCTTCCTCTCGAAACAACTTCGCGGCTTCAAGTCCGATACCGGAGATTCCGCCGGTAAGGGCGACGATCTTGTTCGAGAGTTTCGTGACCTTTCCCCTGGTCTCAAGGGGTGGCTTCGCTATGGCCGCTCTGCTGTTTTTTTCATGCAACGTTCACGAAGTCTCCCGGTCTCACTCCGTCATAGAACGCCTTCATTTTCTCGGCGATGTAGGCCAAGGAATCCTCGAGGGCGAAGTGACCGGAATTCAATCGATGCATTTCGGCATTGGGAAGATCCTTGAGGTAGAGCTCGCCGCCATCCCGCGTGAAGAAGATGTCGTCCTGCCCCCAGAAAATGATGGTCTTCGGCTGATGTTTTCTTAGGAACGTCTGCCACTGCGCGTAGAGTTCGACGTTCGTTTGGTAGTCGTAGAAGAGATCAAGTTGGACCCGCCGCGCATGCGGCCGATCGAGGTAGTGCAGATCCATGTTCCAGTTGTCCGGGCTGATCAGCTCCGGTCTGCGATGGCCGTGGGTGTAGACGAGCTTGACCGTATCGGCCTGCAGGAAGGCTTCAAGCGGCTTTTCGTTCTCGGGCGTGCGACCCTTCCAATACGCGCCGCGCATACCATCCCACGCGGCGGTAAAGCCGGCTTCGTAGGCGTTGGTGTTCTGAATGATCAGCCATTCCAGCCAGTCTGGCCGCCTTGTGACGATGCGGAAGCCGACCGGGCCTCCATAGTCCTGGGCGTATAGTCCGAAGCGGGTAAAGCCGGCCTTGGCGAGGAGCGCTTCGATGATCTCGGATATCTTGTCGAAGGTGTAGATAAACGTCGCCGGATTGGGCATGTCTGAGTTGCCAAATCCGGGATAGTCCGGCGCGATCACATGAAACCGGTCGGCGAGCGCCGTGATCAGATTACGATACTGGTGCGACGACGCCGGAAAGCCGTGCAGGAGGACAAGCTTCGGCGCGGCTTCGTTGCCCGCCTCGCGATAGAAGATGTTGAGACCGTCGATAGTGATGTTTTTGAACAGCATGGTCGATCTCCGTGGGGATTTTGGCGACCTTAGCGATTGGCGCTCACCCGTGGGGCGATCTTGGCCACGCCTTCTTGCGCGCACACCTCGTCCCGATCGCCGCCTGGTGCTCCGCCGACACCGAGCCCGGCTACGATCTCGTTGCCGCGCTTGATCGCCACCCCTCCAGCAAGGGCAATGATGTCGGGGAGGTTGAAAAGCGCCGAGTTGGCGCCAGCTGGATTTTTGCTGACGGTTTCGGCAAAGACGCTCGTTCGGTCGAAACCGAAGATCGGCCCCATGGTCACCACCGTGTAGGCCTTGCGGAAGGCGGAATCCTTGGTGTGGATGGTGCTGTGGTCGCCTTTGAGATGCACTCTGACGACGCCGGAGCTGTCCACTACGAACGCCGAGACCGGCCATCCGTTGGCCTCACAGGCATCAATCGCGGTGGTTGCCGCATCCACAGCGAGCGTAAGCGGCAGTGCATATCCGGATTGCGCTACTTGCGCCGCTGCATCGAACGGGAGGGTGGTTGAAACGCACGCGCTTAACGCAAAGGCCGTCCCGGATTTCATCATTTTTGCCTCCCTTGGGTCGATGGGATTCGATGGATCACGGCAGGTGCGTCGGCTCTGCAGCGAGACTAACGCCGCCGGACTGTGGCCAAAATGTCGTAGATGCGTCGTTTCCGGCCATGGCATTGTCGCTGGAGATGGCTGCTCACTCCCCCCTGCAGCCGAGTCCCGTTCGTGACGTGTCGGCCGACGTGCTCGCGGTCCGCATCGGAACACCGGACAGGCTTGCCACACCGGCCGGTGGTCCTGTCGGATTGACAATTTGTCCCGACAAGATAAGGGAGGTTGAGCGAATGAATCCGACTTATGTTCCGGCAACATTCCGTCTTGGCTCGCGGCCAAAAGCACGGCTCGTTGGAGGATTCATCATGCGTCGTATCGGCTTCATCGCGTTCCCAGATTTTCAAGTGCTGAGCCTGAGCACGCTTTCGGTCTTCGAGTGCGCGAACATGCTTGCTCGAGAGCCGCCGTACGATTTGCATGTCCTTTCCGAGACGGGAGGGCCCATCCGAACCTCCAGTGGAGTGACCCTGGAGACGGAGGCATTTGACCAGACCGACTTCGACACGTTGATCGTGCTTGGGACGCTCGTCGCCAAGCCGACATTTTCACCGGGCCTACTCGAATACGTCAGGAATGCTCCGACAAAGGCTCGCAGGATTGCGTCGATCTGCACGGGCGCGCTGGTCCTCGCGGAAGCGGGTCTGCTGGACGGCCGCCGCGTCACAACTCACTGGGCCTATGCCCGTGATCTTCAGGAACGCTTTCCGACGGTGAAGGTCGAGGAAGATCGCATCTTCATCATTGATGACTCGGTCTGGTCCTCGGCGGGGTGCACCGCCTGTGTCGACCTGGCGCTGGCCATGGTGGAGAAAGATGCCGGAAGGGAGCTGGCTCGATTGGTGGCAAAAGATCTGGTCGTTTACCACCGGCGGGCGGGCGGCCAGTCTCAATATTCCGCCCTGCTCGAGCTCGAACCCAAGTCGGACCGTATCCAGAGCGCGTTGGATTACGCCCGGCGAAATCTCCATACCACGTTGACGGTCGAGCGGCTTGCCGAAGCCGCGCATCTCAGCCCACGTCAGTTCAGTCGCGCCTTTCAGGAGGCAACGGGCCAGTCGCCGGCCAAGGTAGTTGAGAACATGCGCATCGAGACAGCGAGGGTGATGGTGGAAGACGGCCGGCATTCGATCGACGTCATTGCGCGGGAAGTAGGCTTTGGTGACCGTAACCGGATGCGCCGGGCCTTCATACGCCGGTTCGGACAGCCTCCGCGAGAGTTACGGCGTGAAGCCCGCGCGTGACCAGCGAGGGCGGCGGCGAACTCAGCCGACGCGGCGCCCGCCCCTCCCTGCCAGTATGAGATTAGTAGATCGATGCCGAGGAGATCGCAGAGGTCCTGAGCATGGTTCTCATCCTCAACCGTGTTAATGCATTATGAGGAACAGACGCGGTCATTCGGGGGCAAGCACAACTTGAAACACCAATCGCGTCAGAACGACCGTTATGGTCAATCGCGTCGGTTTAGTCCTGCCGCGATGGCTTCCCGTCGGACCTGATGAGCGGACTCACCGAGCTGACGTCCGAAATGGGTCAAAACCGGCAATCAGAGCCGAGCTGGGCGATGTCCGGTCTACCCCGGAAGAGCAGACGTGCCGATGGTCAGTGCCATCATCGGCTTAGGGCCCAATATTGGAAGTGGCGGTCGCGGCCCCCTCGATCACGTCGCTGGCACCGCGAGACGGGACGGCGTCATTCCGGAAGCCCAGCTTTGCGAAGACCGTCGATAAACATTTGGTGGGTCCGTGGGCCTCTCCGGGTTACCCATTCAGAAATGCGAAAATCGGGTTTGAGTTCGAGCAGGCGGGCCGCCGCGTCCCTCGCTTCGGCTTCGCGTCCCAGATGAGCCAAGGCCGTCGTGAGGCAGCAATAGGACGGCATAAAAATCTGGTTCTGGCTGAGAGCCCTCTTGGCCGCGGCAACCGCCTCATCGAAACGGCCAAGACCGATGAATGCAACCCCCATTTCTGTAAACGTTACGAATAGCAATGGGTCAAACGGGCTTAGCAGGACGGCGCGCTCAAAGCTCCGGATTGCCTCTTTGGGGTTCCCCGCTACTTGGTAGGTCCAACCTCGTGTGCTCCATGCGAAGGCTGCATTCGGATTAGACGCGATCGCACGATCCACCATCTCCCTTGCTGTGTCGAAATCACCGGACCAGGCCGCTGCGTAGCCTAGCATGCTCAAGGCTAAGTGATCGTTTCCATCGATACTGAGTACTAGCTGGAGAAGCCGCAATCCTTCTGCAAATTCCGACTTCGGATCAGCCGCCCATCCCTGAGTTACATTTTGGATGTGGCAGCTCCCCGCAAGGGTTGCAGCAAAGCCATACCGAGGGTCAATCTCCAATGCGCGAGAAACGAGCCGAAGAGCCTCAGCCGATCCGCCTCGGGTAAATGAATAGAGGTGCGGTATTGCTCGGAGGCAAAGGTCGTAGGCGCTTAGACTGTTCGGCCGACGCGCGGCCAAATCGATTTCCGTCTGAAACACTTTTGGTTCAATGGCAGAGACAACGCTCTCGGTCATCCGGTCCTGTAGAGTGAAGATATCGCTCAAGTCACCTTCAAATCGATCAGCCCAAAGGTGCACCCCAGTCGTGGCATCAATCAATTGGCCGATGATGCGGACTTTTCCGGCCGCCTTACGCACGCTTCCCTCAAGCACGTAGCGGACGCCGAGTTCGCGTCCGACCTGCTTGATATCGACTGCTTTGCCCTTGTAAGTAAAACTGGAATTGCGCGCGATCACGAATAGAGATCTGAACCGCGACAGCGCGGTGATGATCTCCTCGACCATCCCATCGGCAAAGTATTCTTGCTCGGCATCGCCGCTCATATTCTGGAACGGCAAGACAACGATCGATGGCTTGCCAAGGATTGGAGGGGACGCAGTTAGCCTCTCAGTCAGCCCGCTATGAGTTCCCGCGCGGACGGCGTAGGCGCGGACCGGCTTGGAGATATTCTTGAGCCGCTGCTCGCCCCGATCCTCGAAGCCTACGTCCAACTTGCCTTCGACTTCGCTGTACACCTTTTCAGAAATCAGGATGCCGCCCGGATCGGCGATGCCCTCCAGGCGGACTGCAATGTTGATCCCGTCGCCATAGAGGTCACCGTCCGGCCCCACGATAACGTCACCAAGGTTGAGCCCGACGCGCAACCTTAGGGGACCGCCTGCCGTGGCGAGATGATCCTGTATCTCAACCGCGCATCTCATGGCAGCTAAAGGACTGGCAAACTCCGCATGCGCGCCATCGCCCGTTGTCTTAATAAGTCGCCCTTCGTGGCGGGCGAGGCTGGGCTCGATCAATTCTCGCTTGAGCCGCTCGAACTTGGCATAGGTGGCTTCCTCATCGCGCTCCATGAGCGCGGAATAGCCAACCACGTCAGCGGCCAAGATCGCCGCTAATCGCCTTTGAACCCGCTGCTCGGTCACGGCACCCTCTAAACCGCCAGACTAACCACGCCGGAGGGACGAAGAACAGTTTAGCATTTTGTTGCGCACTCGTGGGCGGTAATCGCGGGAGCGCCTATCTGTCACAGCTTGCATTTGGCGACCCGCGCTACCGCCCGACGACGGGCAAAGGCTTCGAGCTTCGGTCGAGGCTCAGAGCAGTGGCCCGGCGTCCGCGGCTAGGATGATCGTTGCGTTGCGGGAAGTCGGCTGCGGGTCAATCGCGCCCGTCTGCACCTGATCACGGGACTTCCGGTTTACCCCCGGCTACGGACATGTCGCAGCACCGCGCCAACGGACGCGAAGGGCCAGAAGGCGACATCGTGCTACCTGCGAGCCGTTACTCGATGACGTGGTCGGCGCGCTTCAAAAGGTCGACTGGAATTGTCAAGCCGAGGGCTTGCGCAGTCTTGAGGTTGACTACAAATTCGCGACGCGTGATGAGTTCGAAGGGTACATCTGCCGGCTTGGCGCCTTTGAGGATCTTATCGACTACACTCGGCACGCCGGCAAAGGTATCGGTGAAGCTTGTGCCGTATGTGATGAGGCCCCCCGCGTCCGACGCGCCCCCCCAAAAAATCGCCGGCATGCGATGCGCCGCTGCCAATTCCGCGATTCGCTTGCGCACGGGGATTGTAACGGGCACCTCCAGAACTATCAGCGCTTCGGCTCCCTCGCTGGCCATGGCCTTGAATGCCGCGTCAAGATCTGGCGTTGGACCGTGTACTTTCAGCACTTGTGGAGTGACGCCTGCAGCCCGGGCTGCGGCTACTTTATTGCGCTCAACAGGAGCCAAACCGCTGGCGTCGGCGCCTGGAATATCTGAATCGCTCAGGATTGCGACACGCGCGAGGTTCGGAATCAACTGCTTGAGTATCTCTAATTGCCGACTGCCCAGTGATGGGTCGTCGCTGGTGATTCCGGTGATATTCCCACCTGGGCGCTCCAGCGTGGCAGCGAAGCCAACAGCCACCGGATCGGCGACGATAGCGGCCACAATCGGAACCGTCTTGCTGGCTTTCCAGGCGGCATTCGTCGATGGCCCGCCGTAGGTGGCGATCACATCGACGCCCAGATTGACGAGTTCGACAGCAAATCCTGGTAGGCGATCGAGCTGCCCTTCAGGAAAGCGAGCTTCGAAAATGATATTCTTGCCCTCGACATAGCCGAGCCGCGCAAGCTCGCCTTTAAGTGCGTCGAAGACCGGACCCGGCCCCCAGTTGGAGAGCATGCCAACTCGGTATACCTTATCCGCCTGCTGCGCTTGCGACGCGCTACAAACAACGACGAGGCCAAAAGCTGCAATGGCCGTGAAAACGATTTTCTTCATGCGCATGGTCGATTCCCTCGCAATTCTCTCGCCAACTGCCCATTCGTCCGAAGGGATAATTCGGAACATCTCGTTTTCAGGGCAATTCACCATCATTGCACGTACCCGAGCCTATGAGAATGGGACCTCGCTCCCTGCGCGCGCGTGATTGCGAAGTGATGCAATGTCGCCTTCGGGTCAAACTCGGAAGTCGGAACGCGCAACCGCAACGTCCGCTTCACCCCCGGCACCGGACCTTTGATAGTCAGAGGGGCACTTCCGGAGAGGGCCAACAACGGACTCATGCACTGCAGTAAATGCACATGGTTATTCGACACGCGGCACAAAACACGTTAGTTTTCCAACGCTCGGAGCTTTCCAACGCTGGCCTGTGCAAAACGGCGCTGCGCCATTTCGGCAGCAGCGTCCTGCCGTATTGCCTCACGCCGCCAACGCGGGATCTTCCTTCTCGCCGGTCGCCACGATCTTGAGCGTCCGGTAGCGGACGCTGCACCGTCTTGGCTTCGTGCCAAGGGGCGCGGAGCCACGCGTCGTACTCCTCCGTCGTCGTCAGGATCACCGGCATGACTTTGGGGTGGATGCGTTTCACTTCCGCGTTCGGTTCGCAGGTGAGGAAGCCGAACACGTCGGCTGTGACTTCGCCTTCCTTCGCCTTCCGCACCGACGTCCAATTGGTCCAGATGCCGCCGAACGCGAGCAGCGGCCGGCTCTCGTCCGGAGCGAACCAGACAGGGACCTTCTTGCCCTCGATCGTGTCGTACTCGCTGAAACTGGTGAATGGCACTAGGCAGCGATGCTCCGGACCCAGCCACGACTTCCAGTGGCTGCTCTTCGTGTTGCGGATGCTCGTGGTGCCGCTGTCCGGCTCCAGCCGGTGCAGTGCGCCGCGGCGATCACCTGAAGATCGAAGGCCTCTAGCGCATCAACGGTCTCCGGAATCATCGCCTCCGTCGGGCCAGCCAGGCGGAGACCGCCCAAGACGCCAAAGAGGGGAATGCCGGGAAACCGCTCCGCCCCGTGCGTGAGAACATTGATCAGGCCGGCGTGCGAACAGGCCGTGAAGACGAACAGGCCCTTGTTCGCCAAGTGGACGGCGACGAACCGCTCATCCGCCAGGAGCTCATCGTGGGTCCACTCGCCGGCGGCGTCCAGCCTGTGCTGGCCCGGCATGCCCTTTTCGAAGGACGTCATCCGCGGGATCTCGCCGCTGATGAAGACGGTGTTCGATAGGACCGACTGCTCGTCACGGGTGATGATGAGATCAGCCCCATTCGCTGCCAGGACATGCTGGCTGCGAATGTCCTCCATGCGCATCGGGCGGCCATCCTTGGCCTTCACCGCACGCGAGGCGAACATGTCGGGGTGCATGTAGGTCGGCACGCGCCGGCCCCCGTTCGCCAGGGTCATCATCTGCAGCGCGCGCGGCATCGCTCCCGCGTGGTCCCAGTGGCCATGCGAGAGCATCATCGCGTTGACGCCGTCCATATCGACGCCGAGTCTGATGACGTTGCGCTCGAAGATGGACTCGTCCGGACCCGTGTCGAACAGAAGCGTGTGTTGTGACGACGGGGTCCGGGTGGTGATCAGGCAGGACAGGCCATGGGCGGCACAGCAAAGGCACCGTCCGCTCAGCCATTTCATCCCCCGCCGCCAAGCGCCGGCCATCTCGGTTTCAACAAACCCCAGGATTGGTCGACAAGCTGTCAGTGCCGTTGTCCACCAGGACGGTGATCTCGAGGCTCTCGACTTGCTGGATCATCGCTGATGCGCCTCACGTCTTGCGGAACTCAAGGTTTCGGCTGCATGCCCTGCAAAAAACGAAGCGGGTTTAGCGGGCCGATGGGTATCAGTTCGAAGCTCATCATATGTGCTTTACCCAAAGGCAGCTTCTCGAGCATTTCGTGAGCGACGGCCGGATCGGTGGCGTTGATGATGAACGCCACGCCCCGCTTTCCCTGCAGCGAGTACCATTGCTCGATCTTGCCATCGAGGTAGAGGTCAACGGTTTCCCGAACTTCCTCCGGTAGGACGGCAAACACCTGCGTTTGTTCAAAACCGGGATTGATGGTCCCGATGGCGAGAATTTTGGTCGTCGGCGTCGTTTTCATGGCGGCTCCTTGTGCGTTTGCGGAATTGAAGCCGACAAGGCAGCCAATGAGTGCCAATGCGGCGGCAGGAACGAATTTCATTGGCATCGTCCATTCCAATCTAGCTAACCTGATAGCGCGATCATTCTGGCTGACCGGATATCCGGGCCATTACTTGTCTGATGCCCTAGCTATGCCGTTCGCTTGCGCGGCGGTTAGATACAATTCACCAAATCGATCTCCGAATTTCTGCCACATCAAGCGCGAGAAGAGTAACGCTGCGTCAAGGGGATAGTGGTGGATCAACACCGAGTCTGCTTGGCAGGAATCGTCCATATGAACAAGGAGTGAGCATTCGATAGGAGTGCCTTGAACGCTTGAGCGATAAGATTCCACGAAGAAGTCGTCGCCCAAGTTGCCGTAGTAGGTATAGTCTTGGAACTCGTACAACGTGCGGGCATGCGAGATGAGCGCAAGAATGTTCTCCTTGCCATGCACTGCGCGTTTCAGAACGGCACCTTCGAGCGTGGCATCTTGGGTCAGTTTTCCAAGCCACAATGGTGGTCCATTGGGACGCGGCAACGTTGGCGCGGTCTCAGTGAATTTCATGGTTCAACTCCAGGCCAGATTGATGGAGTGATTTAGCGGCTTCTTGTCAGAGCGCCGCTAAATCATAGCGTCAGCTCCGTGTGAACTCGGTGGCATGCTCCTTCACGAACTCGCTCATGCTCATTGGCCTTTGGCCTGTGAGGTTGAATACGTCGTCGGTCATGCGGTCGAATCGGCCCTCTTCATGAAGCTGAGCCAACACCGCAAGATGCTTGATCACGTGTTCCGGCAAACCAGTTTGGCGAAGCTTTTCGGACCACGCCGAGATGGGCACGCTGCGGTAGCGGATTGTGCGGCCGAGCACTTCGGAGAAGGCGCGGGCGTACTGATGCAGATCGGCCGCCTCGGGGCCGGTCAGGTTGTAGATCTGGCCGATATGCGGGGCTGGATTGTCGAGGATATTCGCCACGACTCGAGCCACATCCACCGCCGCTATGGGCGAGGTCTTGGCGTTGCCGAGCGGCAGCACCAGTTCGTCGTTCTCGCGGACGCCATTAGCGGCAATGCGCAAGAAGAAAGTCTCGATAAATCCGGTGGGACGCATCGTAACGACTGGCAGGCCTGACCATGCCACGGCTTGCTCAGCGAGCCAATGCAGCTTGTGCTGTGGACTGTCCGTGGTCTCGGTGATGCTCATCCCCGTGACAGTCATCTGCGACATGTTCACGAAGGCTTCGACGCCGTGGTGACGCGCGACCGCAGCAACATTCACGGTCGCTTCCAGATAGGCCGGCGACAGCGACATGCTGAAGTAGATGCGCTTGCATCCCTCGATTGCGCGATGCACCGACTGGAGGTCGGTGAGGTCACCAACGACGATTTCGGCACCGAGCAGACGCAGGGCCTCGGCGCGCTCGTCCTCGCGGCGCACCATTGCGCGCACTTTGTGGCCCTTGGCGACCAGCATCGCGGTAAGATGGCGGCCAATAGAGCCGATTGCGCCGGCCGCGCCAGTGACAAGGATAGGGGTTTCGTTCGAGACGCTCATGGTTACCTCCTTGAGGAACGGGCATGGTTACAGAAGTTCAGTGCCACGTACGGCATCGATGGCCGGATGCGCTCCGCGCTCGTGGAGATGCGCCATGGGTGTGCGGTCGATCATGAGGCTGAGCAACTCCGGACGGGCGTAGTGGCCGCGCGAGTCCATTTGCTGCTTGCGCTTGTAGATCAGCTTGAAATCGAGGTGGGCAATGACCTCGCCCTCGCCCGACCGGAGTGGTTCCCCTAGTAGCGTGCCGTCGGGTGCGACGATGGCGGTGAAGCAACCACCCGAGATCGGACCAATCTGGCAGCCCGTGTCCTTCATAATCTGTGCCTGCTGATCGGCGTCCAGCCAGGCGGTCGCGTTCACGACGAAGGCGCCAGACTCCAGGGCATGCTGGCGGATGTTGATTTCCATCCTCATGGCAAACCCGTCGCCGAAGGCCGAGCCCGGGTACATAGCCGAATGGATCTGCTCGCCATCTGCCATCAGCGCGTAGCGCGCCAGAGGGTTGTTATGCTCAAAGCATGCCAGCTGGCCAATGCGGCCAACCTTGCTGTCAACGGCGCGCAGGCCGGACCCGTCGCCCTGGCCCCAGATCATGCGCTCGAAATGTGTAGGCGTGATCTTGCGGCGACGCTGGATCAAGGTGCCATCGGCATCGAAAAGCAGCTGCGTGTTGTAGATGGTGCCGCCATCACGCTCGTTGACGCCGATCGACACCACCATGCCGGCCTTCCGGGCAGCCTCGCCGATCGCGTCTGTAGCGGCGGATGGCACCGTGACGGCCTGATCAAGCAGCCTCAGATACTCCTCGCCGAACAGTTGCGCCATCGGGGTCTGGACGGCAGAGAAGTACGGATAATACGGCACCACGGTCTCGGGGAAGGTGGCGAACTGGACGCCCTTCTCGCCCAACTCATGAATCTTCCGCACGACCGTTTCGATGGTCCCTTCGCGGCTATACAGCACGGGACTGATCTGGACGGCAGCGGCTTTGACGATGGTGCTCATGGCATTTCCTCGCTTGACGTGTCGACTTCAGGCTCGATGTGACTGACCGGACCGGCGCTCGCCACGGCTGATGTTCGCGTAGAAATCGGACAAATCCCAGTTATGCGATGTTAGGAGCCGTTAGCCGTTGTGAGCTGCGGCAAGGTTCAGATAGCAGCTCATCGCACCGTGATAATGGGCAGCAAATGTGATATACTCTTCCGGAAGACGGGAGAATGTTGATGAACCGGATCGAGGATTACCAGGCGTTCACAGCGATCATGGAAAAGCGGAGCCTCACCGGCGCCGCCCGTCATCTCGGGCGTTCGCTGCAATCGGTGAGCCGCTCCCTGGCTACTCTGGAGCGGGAGGTCGGTGTCGAGCTTATCCGCCGCACGACGCGTCGATTGAATCCGACCGACGCCGGGCTTTTGTTCTATAGAAGGCTGAGCGCGGCGCTTTCCGAAATCGAAGCTGCCAAGCTTGAGACCTCGAACCGCGGGACCGAGCCAACCGGGCTCTTGCGCATTTCCGGCTCGGGGGGCTTTGCGCCACTTCACATCGTGCCGGCGCTACCGGAATTTCTTGAAAGCTATCCCGGGATCGAAATAGAGCTCGAATTGTCTGATGGCTTTGTCGATCTCGTCGGTGAAGGATTTGACCTCGCGATCAGAATTGGCGAGTTGCCAGACTCAGGTCTGAAAGCCAAACGGTTGGCGGATTCCCGGCGCGTTGTCTTTGCCGCTCCAAGCTATCTCGCCAGACATGGCCGGCCGCGAAGTCCCGAGGACCTCAAGCGTCACCAGTGCATCGTCCGCACCACGACCCGCTTTGGCAACAACTGGCCTTTCAAGGTGAGGGGACGGACGAAGATCATCAATGTCACTGGCCGGGTTCGAACCACCGGAGCGGACACGGCGAACGCTGCGGCCGCACTGGGGCTCGGCATTGCTGTCGGGCCACTGTGGCAAGTCCGATCACTGATCGACCGTGGCGATGTCGAGCTGTTGCTCAGGCGCTTCGAACCTCCGGCCATACCTATACATGCGGTATGGCCGGCGACGAGAGTTTTGCCGGCACGGACACAGATATTCATCGAATTCCTGGCCGCACGTCTCCAAAAGGAGCAACTCTAGATCCGCTTTTCCAGCCTTTGCCGGCCGGAAGGCCTCGCGAAGCTGAAAAGAAGCACGAGGCTCTTGAGAAGAGGCTCGTGCGGAGCCCGTAATCACCGGGCCGGCCATCACAATACGTTCTCGTCTGTTGGTAGCAGCGACGGCGCGGCCCCGAGATGCCAGCATTCACTGGCCGATCTGCTCCCGAAAAGACGTAGTCGACGTACCACTCCAGCTACCTGGCATCATGCTGACCTGTTTTTCGTGCTCGCCATGCACGGCCGCTGTGCGGCATCCGGGCTGACGCGACCAGGCATGCCTAATTGAACCGCGAACACGCCCGATCCTAATGGGGTTTGCCGAGGACAAAGGCGAAGGGGATGACGAATAGCTCGTCACCGAGATCATCGTTGACGCGCAAGATCCAACGGCGCCAATCTTCGAGGCTACGCGTCCTCATCAGGGATCGAACCACGCAAGCCGCGTGATCACGAGCCTCAGCGAGGTCGTCCACAACGGCGCCGCATTGATCGATCAACATCTCCTTGCTGTTGGAGCAGTGGAAATACACGTGGGTCATGTCCAGCCTCCCCCGAGCGCCGCTTCATTTTCGGCGTTAGCAGCCGGGCGAGCCAATGCCTTGGCTGCATCGATATGCGAAGCTTTTTCCGCTCGCCGCTCGTAGTTGTCGGCAAGGGCCTGAAGCTGATCCGCAACTGCCTGGTCAGTCATGGTCTTGGCAATGCGGAGCAAGGTCTTTGCTGTTTCCAGATGCTGTTTGCCTCGCCGTGAGATCTGAAATTTCATGAAGCCCTCACACGGTTCTCTGCAGTTGATTGAAGCTGATCTGGAGCCAGCCTACCCAATCGCGGTCACTTTCCCTGCGAGCTCTGAAGCGATCGACGCACTTCTTGGAACAGAGCGGGGTTCGCCACGAGTAGTGCCGGACGAGACCAAACTTGCCGTCGCAGACTGCGCATCGCGTGGCTCTGCCGTGTCTTAGAGTTTCGGAGCAGATGGTCATTTGTTTCCTCCTCTTGGCATTGTGCCAGTTTGCACGGGAGGAGAAAAATTGCTCGTTATGTGCTGTTAGGAAGCGTTAGTCCATTGCGAGAAGTTGTATTCCCGTTGCATCGAACATGGCTCGCGCACCAATCGTCTCGGCCCCCTAGGCCTCTTCCAGCGCTGTTAGGCGCTTCGAGAGTATGGCTTCGCCACCGTAGGTCAGGGCTATCCCGCAACGTCAGCGTCCATGCGAGCTCTGCTCATGAATCCTAGCGCTTCCTACTAGGGTCAGATCGGCAACAGGCCGCCCTATCCGCAGTCACACAAAAATAAAATAGAAACTGCAAAGAGTTCGTGGATATGACGCTTACGGGCATCCTGTTGGAATGAGCGTGTGTAGGAGTTATAAAGCGTGCCGTGAACATCTTTGCGCGGGAACGCGTCCGGCTTCCAGCCCATCCGCTGCAATTGATCGCGATACGCGGCTGCCAGCGGCTGCATCTGCGGTTCGGAAAATTCCGACAGCATGGCGATGCGCCGAACGCGCTCGCTCTCTTGCGCATGCGCCGCAAATGGAAGGCCCGCGAACGCTGCTGCCGCCGGCCGAGGAATCGACGCCGTTTCATTCGACCGCCTGATTGGCGGTCGCAGGGAGCGCCGACGGAATTTCGACGCCAAGCAACATTGGTGAACAGATTGAACTTGGCCGGCCGCTCGCTTGATGCGCGGGGGTTAGGTACCATTTTGCCGTGAAGTCGTGATCGTAGCCATTTGCATCGGGTTGCGTTGCCAAGCCTGTCAGACACCCTGATAGACCAGACGCGTGAAAAGCCGCTGATTGTTTGTTCGGGCCCATTTCATGGAGGCGTGGTTGCCTTGGCTGCGATCACCTTGAGCGCGCCCGACATGGCCTCGACCACAGACTTAGCCTCTTCGCCGAGGCCGTGCCGGTGGGCGAGAAAGGCGGGATCGTTGTAGGAGAGAAAGGTAGCACCAGCTTCATCCTGCCAGACCAGCGCCTTCAACGGCAGGTCGATGCCAATCGTTTGCACCGACTGCATCAGTGGCGTGCCGCCCCTCGCTGCACCGAAGATCAGGAGATCCGTCGGCCGCAGCAGCAGGCCTACGGCTGCGGCACCGGCGGCATGGTCGACATGAGCAAAAACGGTCATGCCCCTGACGAGGACCTCTGCCTCGAGACGATTCATCGTCTCTTTGGGTCCAAAGTTACTGCGTTGCGTGATCAATCCACCGGCGGCCATTGCATGCACTCCACATAACCAAATCACTGCGACCAGCGCTAAAGCAGTTGCAAATCCAACTTCATTTTTTTCGAAACAGCTTGGCTGGATCGAACTCCGGCTCGGGCACGAAGCCGTCGCGGTTGGGCATCCTGACCTTCGGCAGGCTGTCGCGATCCAGCTTTCCGTCCGCCGGCAATATGCCGTTCAGGCCCAGGATGTAGGCGGCGACGGCGTAGGTGTCGTCGTTGCTCAGCGACCCCGGCGCCTGATAGGGCATCGCCCTGTGAATGTAATCGAACAGCGTTGTGGCGTATGGCCAGTAGCTGCCGACCGTTTTCACGGGAGCGTCGGAAGCCAGCGTGCCCTGTGCGCCGACCAAGCGATCCTTGATTCCTCCCACGCCGTTGTCGCCATGGCACGCGGCGCAGTTGTCAGCGAATACCTGCTTGCCTTGCACCACCGTGCCGCTGCCCGCCGGCAATCCCTTGCCATCCGGCCGAACGTCGATGTCCCATAGCGCGATCTCGTCGGGCGTCGCCGGACGGCCGAAATCATACGCAAGCACGGGTGAAGCAAAGGCGAGAGCAGTCGCGCCCACGAGCAGCGTCTCGCTAATCGAGGACATTGCGAACCCTCCCGGTCTCATCGATGCCCCAGGTCTGTTGTGCGTTGTAGTGAAACAGAGCGTTGGTCCCCATCGCGGCGATGAAGGATTTTCGGGCGGGTTGAACGTTGCCCTTCTCGTCGGTCGAGCGGCTGACGATCTTGGTCGGCTTGCCATCCCAGGTCCAATCCATCTGAAAGCGGGCCTGCGCCTTCGGCAACACCGGGTGGTTGAGCTGTGCTTGTTTCCAGCTTTTCGCGCCGTCAGTAGAGATCTCGACCTTGGCGATTTTGCCGTGGCCGCTCCATGAAAGCCCGGTGATGCGCTGATAGCCGGGCTTGATCACCATCGTACCGGAGGGCGAGGTGATCACTGAATTGGTTTCCATCCGGAGCTGGAATTGCGTTGCCTTTCCGTTGGCCTGGAGCTGGGTGTATCGCGCCGTTTCCCAGCGCGTCATCCAGGGCTGGTCACCGAACTTCAACCGGCGCAGCCATTTGATGTTGAGGTTACCTTCGAAGCCCGGCATCACTAGTCGCATCGGAAAGCCGTGCGCGGGTCGCAATGGCTCGCCATTCTGGCCATAAGCAACAAAGGCTTCGTTGAGGATCTCATCGGTGAGTGGAATGCTGCGGGCGACCCCTGCGGCATCGCCGCCTTCGGCAAGCATCCAGTTCGACCCGCTGTCCTTCCCGACGAGATCGACGAGCAATTTCAAGGGGGCGCCAGTCCACTCATTGGTGCTGACCAGGCCGTGCGTGTTCTGAACGGTAAGATTCTCGTCTGCCTTCTTCCAGTTCTCCCAGCCATTGCCGGTGCATTCGATGAACGCCAAGCGCGAGATCGATGGCATCGCCTTGAGATCGGCGACGCTGAAGACCAGCGCGTTTTGCACCATGCCGTGGATCAGGAGCCGGTGCAGTGCCGGATCGAGATCGGGCGCGCCCGAATGGCTGCGTTCATAATGCAGGTCGGCCGGCGTGATGCTGCCAAACAGCTTGTCGAGCGGCGCTTTCGAATTGATGGCATCGCTGGGATCGACGTTACGCTTGCCCGGACCGGCTTCGGGAATCCGTGCGATCTTCACATATTTCGATCGCTCGCTGCGCCCGCTGAGATCGGCACCGTCCTCGCGGGGCGGCACGTCCGCAAGTGTTTCCGCCACAGCTGGTCCAACGACGAGAGAGCCAGCGATGCCCGCCGAAGCGTTCCCGAGGAAACCTCTGCGAGAAACGCCCATGCTTTTCGAATGAACCTCGTTTGGGACTCTGGATGTCATGCGTACCTCCTCCATCACCCTTGCGGGTCGGCTGCCCCTAGTTCGCGCTCGATCCTACGTCGACCTGCTTGACTGCCCTTTCGATGGCGGCAACGAGACCGTCAGGATCAGTAAGAAACGGCGTGTGGCCGGTGTCGAGTGTTAGTTCGAGACGCACGGGAGTAGCCGCCACCATCGACGCCTGGAGACTGGGACTGACAACGACGTCCTGCGCAGTGTGGATGTACACTTTATCGACTTTACCGAACCGATCCGCCGTCAGGTGCACGGGTGTCACGAGCGGTACCAGCGGCTCGTCGACGATGAGATTTGGAACCGCGGCACGCAATTGTGGTGAACAGATGTTGCAGAACAGATCCGCCCGACCGGATTGATCGATAACGGCGATACCCTGGTCCTTCACGATCTTCAGGAATGGGCCGATCTTGCTGTCCTTGTCGGAATTGCCGAGATCAAGGAGAGACTGGCCATCCTTCGGCAAGTAGGCGGCCAGGTAAACGAGCGTCTTGATCTTTGACGGAGCGGCCTCGGCTACCGCAGAAATGGTCATGCCGGCGAAACTGTGTCCAAGGAGCACGACCGGACGCCGCTCCTTATGAATGGACTTGAGAATGGTGTCGCGATAGAGGTCGAGACTGACATTGTTGAGCGGGAAAGGATCGCTCGGCCGGCCCGGCATCGAGATCACGACGACCTTGTAGCCATCGGCCTCGAGTTTTGGCCTAACATTGCCCCACACATTGGATTCTTCCCACGCTCCGTGAACAAGAGCTATGGTTGGCTTTTGTGCACCGTTGGCGTTCCCGCAAGCCAAGCCCGTCGACAATGCGATGGCCGCGACGGCGACTCGAACAAGACTTTTCATCGTAATTTCCTTTCCACGACAGATATGAGGTTTGGCTAGTCCACTTGATGTGCCGTGATATTCGCGCAAAGCTCAGCAAATGGCTCGTTAGTGGTTGCTAGATGGCGTTAGCTGTTGGAAGTCGTCGCAGGGGCGTCGGGCTAATCGGGACGGCAGCGGCTTTCACGTGCTCACTTTCAGGTGAGGTTTGCGGATGCAGGCGATACCGCTCTGCGAGGAACGACGCGCACACTAGACGCCGTGATTCTCTCAAGTCGCCTGACGCAGCGATCTGAAGGCGGCTCGTAGCTCTGCGCTGAAGAGCTGAGGCTGTTCCCAGGCGGCGTAGTGCCCGCCTTTCATGACCTCATTAAAATAGATGAGTTTGTGATACGCGCGCTCGGTCCAGCTCCGCGGGGCCGGATAGTTCTCGCCGGGAAAGACACTCACGGCGGCCGGTACCGAGACGTCGGCGAAGTTGTAGAGATTGAGCTTGTTTTCCCAATAGAAACGCGCCGAAGAGACCGCCGTATTGGTCAACCAGTAGAGCGTGATGTCGTCCAGCACGTCGTCCCGGGTAAGGCCATCCGCAGGGTGCCCGTTGATCGTACGCCCGAGAACGGCTGACATGATCGCCGCAGCCGGCTGGCCATAGCCGTCGCCATGATCAAGCAGCCAACTCGCGAGGCCGACAGGCGAATCCGCCAATCCGTACAGCGTTTGTGGACGCGTGGCCATCAGCGCGGCGTAGGCGCGTTTCTTCGCGAACAGAATGGTGAGCTGCTCATAGGCCCGCTTTTCGTCGGCCGCGAGGTCCGCTGGCGGCGGATGGCCGGCCTGCAGCGCCTTCGCTATATCGAGCGGAACAGTCGCCGGGAAGTTGGTGTGAATGCCAAGCAATTCCGGAGGCGCCTGTTTGCCCATGGCGGTGACGACACCTCCGCCGAGATCGCCGCCTTGCGCGGCAAACCGCGTGTAACCAAGGCGCTTCATCAGCACGACCCAGGCGCGGGCGGTACGACCCGTTTCCCATCCTCCGGTGGTCGGCCTGGCTGAAAACCCGTAGCCCGGGATCGACGGAATCACCAAATGGAACGCGTCAGCCGCCGTGCCACCATGCGCGGTAGGATTGGTCAGCGGATCGATGATCTTCAGCTGCTCGATGACCGAACCGGGCCACCCATGGGTGACGATGAGCGGCAATGCATTTGAGTGTTTCGAGCGAATATGGATAAAGTGAATGTCCAGCCCGTCGATCTCGGTGATAAATTGCGGAAGCGCGTTGAGCCGCGCCTCGATCTTTCGCCAATCATATTCCGTTCCCCAGTAACGCGCGATCTGCTGGATCGCCGCAAGCTGGACGCCTTGCGATTCATCCGCGACCGCTTCCCGGTCAGGCCACCTTGTCTCGTTGATGCGTCGGCGCATGTCGACCAGAGCTTTTTCTGCGACATGAATTCGGAACGGGCGGATGGCCTCGCTCGCCGCCATTGGATGGGGAGCAGCAACATTCAGAACTGACGACGCGCCCATCGTGAAATCTCCTGCTGGTTGGAATATTTCAGCTACGCAGTGACTTGAACGCAGCGCGCAGCTCTGCGCTGAAAAGCTCGGGCTGTTCCCAGGCGGCAAAGTGGCCGCCCTGGCCGGCTTCGTTGAAATAGATCAGGTTGTGATAGGCCCGCTCAGTCCAGCTTCGCGGCGCCTGGTAGATTTCGCCGGGAAACACCGTCACGGCCGCCGGGATCGAGACATTGACCGCGCTCAAGAGCCGCCGTTTGTTCTCCCAGTACAGACGCGCTGAAGAGACCGCCGTATTCGTCAGCCAATAGAGCGTTACGTTGTCCAGGACGTCGTCCCTGGTGACGGCGCCGGCCGAATGACCATTGACGGTGCGACCCAGAACGGCGGACGTGATCGCAGCCGCCGGCTGAGCGTAGTTGTCTCCGTGGTCTAGCAGCCACGCGGCAAGACCCACGGGCGAATCCGCCATGGCATAGAGCGTCTGCGGGCGCGTCCCCATTTCGAGCGTGTAGGCGAGGTGCTTGGTGCGCTGTGCGACCAACTGCTCGAACGCGCGCTTTTCGTCGGGCGCGAGACCGGCTGGCGGCGGGCCACCGGCCTGCAGCGCCATGCCGATCTCGGGAGGGATCGTCTCCGGAAAGTTGACGTGAATGCCGAGCAATTCCGGCGGCGCCTGTTGGGCCATCACGTTGGCGACCACCCCACCCCAGTCGCCCCCCTGCGCGACGAATTGCGCGTAACCAAGGCGCTTCATCAGTACCACCCAGGCTCGCGCGATCCGCTCCGGATCCCAGCCGGTCGTCGTGGGCTTGGCCGAAAAGCCGTAGCCCGGCATCGACGGGATCACGACATGGAAAGCGTCGGATGCGCTGCCGCCGTGGGCGGTGGGATTCGTCAGCGGATCGATGATCTTGAGCTGCTCGATGATCGAGCCGGGCCATCCGTGCGTTACGATGAGCGGCAATGCGTTTTCGTGTTTCGAACTAACATGGATGAAGTGGATGTCCAGCCCGTCGATCTCGGTGATGAATTGCGGCAGAGCGTTGAGCCGCGTCTCGATCTTCCGCCAGTCGTAATCCTTCTGCCAGTAGCGGGCGAGTTCCTGCATGACCGCGAGGGGCACGCCTTGGGAATCGTCCGCTACGGTTTCCTTGTCGGGCCAAATGGTCGCTGCGAGACGCGTGCGAAGATCCATCAGCTCCGCTTCCGGGAAACGAATACGGAATGGTCGGACGGCGTCGGTCGCGGCCGCCAGCGCCGGATGGACGGACAGCAGGCTCGCAGCAGCAATTCCCATGGCTGTGCCCAAAAGCTGGCGCCGATCCGGATTGGAAAACTCGAAACCTGCTGGTCTGGACATCTTGTGTCTCCCTCGCTTCATCGAACCGCGCGGGCTCGCTGGGACGTCGCCCAGACGACAATCGCGCAGAAGCAGGGAAACCGCCTGTTAGTGGTTGTGAGACGCCGTTAGACGGTGCGAGTGCCGCTCGACAGCAATCGAACTACGGTCAGTTCTGTTGACCGTTCGGATCGTGTGGGCGAGGTCGAGACCCTTAGCTCTTTCCCGCGGCGCCACTGATCACCGGGCCGAACGGCTGCCAGTGCTGTCCGGTGAAGCGCCGCATTCGCATCTGGTTCAATGCCGCGAAGTCCCCAGGTTCTGTATTGATGGTGATTCCGGGCAGCAGCATTCCCAATTGCAGATTTCTGAGATTTGTTGCCTGCCTCATGACATTTTCGCGCGACAGGTCGTCGCCGCATTGCTGCAGCACGTGTACCAAAGTCTGTGCGAAGATCTGAGCCGAGACCGTCGAGACGTTGGCTCGATCGCCGTCCGGATAGAAACCTTGCACGAATGCAAGCCATTCCCGGTAATCCGCATCGTTATGCCAGATCGGATCGGTTTGGTCCTTCATGTAAGCCGCGGATAGTATCCCGATCGAGTTCTCCAACCCAGCGGGTTGCAAGACGCCCCCGATGGAAGATGCCGAGCTATTCAGCAAATACACCGGCTTCCAGCCGATCTCGTTCACTTTCCTGATCGTCTGCGCGGCGAACTTCGGCGAGGCGATATTCAACAGGACGTCGGCGCCGGATGACTTTAGCGCGACAATCTGGGAATCGACGGTCGTGTCCGAAATATCGAAGGACTTTTCAGCGACGATGGGGATCTTGCCGTTCAGCCCGTCCTTGAAGCCCTTGACGACATCCTTTCCGAAATCGTCGTTCTGGTACAGGATCGCAATCTTGCTGCTTCGCTGATTCTGCAATAGATATCTGGCGTAGATCCGTCCCTCGCCCTCATAACTCGGCAGGATCGGCATCACCCAAGGGGAATTTGCGGGATCGTTGAAACGGGTTGCGCCGGACACGACGAAAAGCAGCGGGACCTTCCTCGTGTTCATGTATCTTTGGATCGCGCCGTTGGTCGCCGTTCCGAGACTGCTAAAGATGAGCAGAACCTCGTCGTCTTCGACGAGCCTACGCGCCTGCTCCACCGTTTTCGGCGGGCTGTAGCCGTCGTCGTAGGAAATGAACTTGATCTTGCGTCCGTGTATCCCGCCCTCTGCGTTGATCTTCTCGAAATAAGCCGCTTCGGCCTCTCCGATGACGCCCCACGAGGAAGCAGGGCCGCTATACGGCATGATATTGCCGATCTTGATCTCATCCTTCGTCACGCCGGGGAAATGCTTCTCCTCGGCCTTGACCACATTCGCGATCAAACCGACGAGGACCATCACCGAAGCCGTCAGATATCGAGCGGGTGCCATCTCGTCCTACGCTAAATGCCGGTAAAGTGCGTCAAGCCGATCTCGGATGCTGTTTCTTCTACGAAGAGGCGCGCTGCAGAATGTCGCGGGCCGCGCGTAGATCCGCGGTGTCAAACCCTTCGCTGAATCGTCCATGGATCTCGCGAAGCTGAGCGAGGGCGACGCCATCGCCAGAACCTGAAAGGCGGACCCTGCTGGAAGCGGCCCGCAGCAGCCAGGACAATGCGGATTGCCGTTCGGCCAAATCCATCGCAGCGAGTAGTTCGTGATCCGCTCCGGAATGGTCACCGCTGCGCGACCGCAATTCCGCCCGGACGCGCAGAAGCTCTGGCGTGTCCCAACTGTCGCCCCTCGCCGCGACGGCGTCTATCCGCGCATCCATCGAGGCGAGCGCTTCCTCGAGTCTTCCCAAAGCCGCCAACCCCTGGACCAACGCGATGGTTAACGCGCCGCTGTGGGTCTCGAAGCGGTCCGCAATCATCCGGGGTAAGGCCGACTGCAGCAGCTTCACGCCTTCCTCTACGTCGCCACGCGCTATATGCAGTTCACCTCTCAGCGCGAACGAGACCGTAAGCATCGGTCCAAAACCGTGCTTGCGCGAGTAGCCTTCCAATAGATCAATTGCGGCTTCGAGCGCGCCCAAATCACCGGTCCAGCGGTACACCCGGGCGGCGTAGCAGACACCTGCGCAATACATGACCAGGTCTGGATTTGCGTTTGGCCGCATCAGGCGTTCTGCGATTCCCACAGCTTGGTCCGGCAGACCGAGAAGCCAAAGATTGGTGCACGACAGGATGTGGGTACCGCGAGGGCTCGCAAAGTGATCGACCGGCAGATTAGGGATCGCTGCGTCTCCGTCCTCCCCGGCTTGAAGCCGCTCCCGGGCGAGGCGTTGGTCACCGGTTAGATGAAGCGCGATACCCACGAAAGTATGCGCGCGTGCCAGCGCAGCAGGGTCGGCTGCCCTGTCCGCGACTCCTTGCGCCAGGGAAGCGACCTGAAGCAGAAGTTTTCTTTGATCGGTGCGGCGATACAAGGCGTGCAATCGGCTGAGCAGCCGGAACTGGTTCTGAAGATCGCCGAGTTGCTGCGCCAGCTTCAGTCCTTGCCAGAAAGCCGCCTCGCACTCCTGGCCAGTCCGCTCGGTGAACATTGCCGCATGTCCGAAGGCCCAAAGCAGTTCAACTTTGGCGGCCGGATCCCCGTCGGCGTCGTCCGGACCAGCAAGCGCGCGGGCCGCCCAGCCCCTGCATTCCTCGAGCAGATTCAATTCCACGAACAGTCGCGTGCACACGGCCGCGAGGGAGGTTCGAAGTTCCCGGTCTGCCTCGCCGGAAAATGCCCAGGCCAGCGCGACCCGGGCATCGGAGAGCAATTCGGCGCGACAGTTCCATCCGCCCGGAGATTCTCCTCCCGGCTCGTAGCTGCGGGGCCTCAACGCCTGCAGCACGTATCGGGCGTGCCTCAGGCCCGCCGCGTTCGCCGATCCCGAGGCCGCCAGCTTTTCCGTCGCGTACGCCCGCGTCGTGTCCAACAAACGAAAGCGCAACCGACCGGCCTCCGGGCGGCTCGAGACCAGCGACTTGGCGATCAACTGCTCGAACCCATCGGTCGACACCCCAGGCTCTCCGGACTCGCACGCAACCGCCACAGCCCCCTCGATCGTGAACGGTCCGGGAAATACGCTGAGATATTCGAGCAGGATGCGCTCGGCCGGAGAGATGAGTTCGTAGCTCCAGTCCAGGGCCGCACTCAACGACTGGTGGCGCAGCGGAGCGGTCCGGCGTCCACGCCATGCCAAGCGGAGCCGTCCCTCGATCAGTTCGTCGATCTCGATCAACGCATGTGCGGAAAGTCGGCTGGCGACCAATTCGATCGCAAGCGGCACCCCATCGAGCTTGCGACAGATTCGGGCCACCATTTCCGACTCGGCGCCGGACAGAGACGGACTGCAACCGGCCGCTACGGCGCACTCCATGAAGAGGCGCGTAGAGGAGTATTTGCCGAGATCCGTTTCACCGCTCAGGCTCTCGGGCGGATTTTCCAGCGGCGCGAGCGCGAACACGACTTCGCCGGCGACCTCGAGGGACTCTCTGCTGGTGGTCAGGAGTGAAACGCCCGGGGCTTGCTGGTAGATTTGCTCGGCAAGACGTGCGACCGCGTCGACCACGTGTTCGCAGCTATCGAACACAAGCAGCATCTCCCGGTCGCGCAGGGAGTCCATCAACCGAGGGCTGGGATCTCCCACCGGAACGAGCATGCCCAGGGCGGATGCAAGGGCGATCACCACGTGCTGCGGATCTCTCAGGCTGCCGAGGTCGAGGAATCGGACGCCGTCCGTGAACCGGCCGCGGAGCGCGTGTGCCGAGGCGGTCGCAAGCGTCGTCTTGCCGATTCCTCCTGGCCCGCGAAGGGTCACGAACCTGCGCGCGGCCAAGAGTTCCGCGAGTGCGACGATATCCGCTTCCCGTCCGATGATGCGGAGGGGGCGGGGCGGAAGATGAGAGCTTGGAGGCGTCTCGCTCGACTGCACCTGCTTCGATGGCGAGACACCGCGCCCGACCGGCGCCACGAAGCTGTAGCCGCGCCCGGTGACGTTCGCGATATAGGGCTCGCCGTCCCGGCTTTCGCCCAAGGCACGCCTCAACTGAGTGATATGGAAGCGCAGGTTGGTCTCGTCGACGGTCAGACCGGGCCAGGCACCCGCTATGAGTTCGCCTTTGCTGACGACTTCGCCGGCGCGGCTAACGAGGATATGGAGAAGATCGAAAGCGCGACTTCCGAGAGAGAGCGGCGCGCCATCGCGTTCCAAAAGGCGCGCTCTCGGAAAAATGCGGAATGGCCCGAAGGAAAGCTCTTCAGAAACCGGCTCGGCGTCCATGGTCGGGCCCAATCCGTTGCGTGTCGTCATCTGTCACACATCCCGGCCTTCCAAGGGGGCATTTTACACGGAAAATTACTGGGAAAGCGAATCCGAGACCGTCGCCTTCGGGCCGACCCCTCGAGGACTTGCCGCCCGCTAGTATCCGGAGGGGACTGTGACCGTGGTGCCCTTTCGACCTGCTTCTCCGCAGATCTGTGCGCCGATGCTTCGGGCGAGACCCTCGAGAATTCGTCCTCCCGTGCCCCGCAGGGGCCCGACCGTCCCGATGCCGTTGTCCGCCACGACGTAACAGCCACGGCCGCTGCGAGGCCGGGCCTCGATCCGGATCAGACCCGCGGCGTCGTCCGGGAAGGCGTGCTTTGCCGCGATGGTCATCAGTTCTGCCACCATAAGGCCGCGCCGATGACGATGCACCGCAGAGAACACTCCGTCCTCGATCACCGCTTCGCAGCGTATTCCGGCGGGCTCGAGGATTGCTTCCGACAACGCTGCGCTCAAGGCTTCGAAGAACGGTCCGACCGAGACCGTCTCCGCACCCTCGCCGTCCGACAACAATTGGTAGAGGCGTCCGAAGTGACGATACGCCGTTCGAACCTGTCGAGCGCGAGCTCGAGCCCATCCATCCCGGACCTCATCAAGACCCGGCGAACGGATGCTCCCAACTCAGAGTATTCTGCATCCGGTGATGGGTCTCTCGTACCATGAGGTTCCAGTCATCCGCCCGTGCTCCGGCGTCCTTCGCTTGGAGCGATTGCGGGACGCCGTCACCCGGTCTTGAGCCAACGTCGAGCATCTTGACTTCCACATTGAATGAGATCGTGCCGGCCAACCACAGCATATTGGACCAGGCGCGCCCGTACCGCCCGTTAGACATTGCGAGTTTCTGCTATCTCGCGCTGCCGCAGCGCCCCGCACGCGTCCGGACCATTCAGGGCTTCCCCCTTGCGGCCCAGCGCTCATAACGCTTTGATCTTACGACGAAATAGCATCGTGCAGGGAGGCAAGCGCAGGCGACCTCATGACGGCTGTGTCGCCGAAGTGTCGTTCTGGTAAGCTGGAAGCAGCTCCAGACATCCTGCTCCCAAGGGGCAACGACGCGTGCCAGACGACGACGCTCATCACCCGGCTATCTCCTTCGGTCAGTTTCGGCTCTTTCCGAACGCACGGCGATTGGAAAAGGACGGCACTCCCATTTCGATCGGTGGCCGGGCGCTCGATATTCTGACTTACCTGGCGGAGCGTCCGGGTGTCGTCGTGGACAAGCGGGAGTTGCTCAAGCAGGTCTGGGCCGATGTGAACGTCGACGAGGGTAGCCTTCGCTTCCATATAACCACGCTGCGGAAGGCAATCGGCGACGGTGCCGACGGTACGAGATATGTCGTGAACGTTCCAGGGCGCGGTTACTGCTTCACGCCATCCCTTTCACACGTCAAGTCTTCGCACGCGCTTCCTGTCGACGTTGTGAAGCCAGTCCATCCCTTACCGGCTCCGCCCGCCAAGATGGTGGGACGGACCGATGCGATCGAAAAAATTTCGGCAGACCTTTCTCTTCATCGTTTCGTGAGCATCGTTGGTCCCGGCGGAATCGGCAAGACTTCTGTCGCCATCGCCGTCGCCCATGGCCAACTCCAAGCGTTCAAAGGGCAAGTCTTTTTCATCGACTTCGGTGCACTTCGGGACGCCAGTCTTGTCCCCAGCGCCATCGCATCAACGCTCGGACTGAAGGTAAGCTCGGAGGATCCGCTGCCGGGCTTGCTCGCATTCCTGCAGGGTCGCCGCATCCTTCTGATCTTCGACAGCTGCGAGCACGTCGTCGACACGTTGACGCCCTTGGCAGAACGCATGATTGGAGAATTGCCGGATCTCCATGTTCTTGCCACCACCCGGGAGTCCTTTCGGGCCGAAAACGAACGGATTTACCGGCTTTTTCCATTGGTCTGTCCGCCGCCGCAAGACAGCATCAGGGTCGCTGACTTGCTTGCCTATCCCGCCGCCCAGCTTTTCGTCGAACGCGTCGCCGCGACTCTCGGGGAATTCCGGCTTGCCGAAGAGGAAGCTCCCCTCGTCGCCGAAATCTGCCAGCGTCTGGAAGGCATTGCCCTTGCGATCGAACTTGCCGCAGGACGAGTGCAAACCTACGGCATCATGGGCACCGCCTCCCTCCTCAACAGCCGCTTTTCGCTTTTGTGGCGCGGGCGGCGGACGGCAATCCCGAGACATCAGACCCTCAGCGCCGCGCTCGGCTGGAGCTACGACCTTCTGTCTCCCGCCGAGAGCGCCACGTTGCGTGGGTTATCGGTCTTCGTCGGACCGTTCACGCTTGCGGCCGCCCGAGCGGTCGTTCCGACCGACGAACTCAACGAATCGGAGGTGGTCGAGGCGATCGCAAGCCTGCTGTCCAAGTCCCTCCTGGCGACGCTTTCGGAGCGGCCTTCAAAATTCCGCCTACTCGATACGACCCGGGCCTTTGTCGTGGAGAAGCTGGCGGAAAGTGGCGGCGCAGATAGAGCGGCGCGCGCCCACGCCGAGTACTTCCGTAACCTTCTCAACGAGATCTCTGCCAAGTCGACTGGACAGCAAAGCGACGGCGGCTTTCTCGCCCATGCCGACCAAGTGCCCAACGTGCGAGCCGCGCTGAATTGGAGTTTCTCCGACCGTGGCGATCGAGCCACGGGCATAGACCTTGCTGCTACGGCTGCGCAGTTCTTTCTGGAACTCTCGTTGCTGACAGAGTGCTACGACTGGACCCAGAAAGCGATACAGGCCCTGCAAGGGGCGTCGAAAGGCGGTCGTCAGGAAATGGAGCTCCAGGCGGCGCTCGGCACGTCTGCGATGTTCACGCAAGGCAACACGGAAGCTGTCCGGACTGCCTTTACACGCAGCCTGCACCTGGCCGAACAGCTTGGAGATCGGAATTGGCAGTTTTGGCTGCTGCGGGTTCTGCACATCTACTACACCCGGATCGGAGATTTTCAGGGCACGCAGCGCGCCAGCCAGCAAGGAGAAGCCGTTGCCAAGGTGCTGGCCGACCCGTCTAGCACGTTAAACGTCGAATGGATGCTCGGCGGCGCACACCATCTGATCGGTAATCAACGAAAGGCCGTCGACCTTTGCGAGAGCGCAATGGCGCGGAATCCAATCTCTCAACGGCCAAAGATACTTCATCTTGGATTCGATGACCGGATCCTCGCTTTGGTCGCGTTGGCGCGAGGGCTGTGGCTCACGGGGCGGCCAGACCGTGCACTCGAGGCGGCGAGGTATACGATCGGCGAAGCCGAGCGGCTCGAACAGCCGCTGAGCCTGAGTCTCGCGTTACTCTTTACAATCCCGGTCTTTCTCTGGACGGGCGATTGGGAGGAAGCCGAAAGCATGATCCACAGGTTCATTGATCATACATCGAGGCACTCTCTCGTCCCACATCTTGCCGTCGCAAACGGCTTTAGAGGCGAGTTGCTGATTCGCCGCGGGGACACCGCCGGTGGCATCGAACATCTGGAGCGGAGTCAGGCCAAGCTCTACGCAATCCGATATCGATTGATGACGACCGTGTTCGCAACCGTGTTGGCCGAAGCCCGGGCGCAACAGGGACAACCAGAAGAAGCGTTACGCTTGGTCGAAGAAGCCATGGCCCAGATCGGAGACCACGGCGAATCCTTCGATATGCCGGAGATACTGAGGATCAAGGGACACGCTTTCGCATCTTCTGGCCGACTAGCGGAGGCCGAGTCCTGCCTCCGCCAGTCTCTTGAACTGGCACGGAAGCAGCAAGCCCTCGGCTGGGAATTGCGCGCTGCGGTTACTCTTGGCCGACTTTGGCACGGAAGCGGGCGCCCGGAAGACGCGCGAGCGCTCGTCGAGCCGCTCTACGGTAGGTACAAGGAGGGCCTCGACAGCGCCGACCTCGTGGCCGCGAGACATTTTCTCAACGCCTTGAATTGACGGGATCTTCGTCGCTAGGGTGCAAGACTCGCAATGACTAACAACTCCTAACAAGCCAAGCCCACGAGACGCCGCCATGTTGATCCCACCTCATGGCGGAGCGGGCACAGCATGGCACTCCTGGACGAAGCAATCGAAGCCAGTGGCGGCTTGGCGCATTGGACGGGCCTGAAACGCTTCTCCCTGCAGCTTTCGATCCAGGGGGCGCTGCTTTCCCGTGCGGGACACGCGAAGCGTTTCAAAAATATCGTCGCGGAAGGATCGACCCGCAGCCAATTGGTTCGGTTCAGCGGATTCGCGGAACCAGGCGAAAGCGGCCTGTATCAACCCGATAGCGTCACCATCGAAGACGCGAGCGGGAATGTCCTGCGGACTTGGCGCGAGCCGCACAGGGCGCTGAGGGATCAAGCTGAAAGTACGACCTGGGACGAACTACATTTCATCTTTCTTTGCGGCTTCTCCGTCTGGAACTATCTGATGACGCCGTTCATCCTGTCGCATCCGGACACGACAGTCGAAGAATTGCCCCCATGGCAGGAGGCAAACCAACTCTGGCGACGCCTCAAGGTCACGTTTCCCCCTGGTGTCACTACGCATTCGCCCGTCCAAACGTTCTATTTCGACGCGTCCGGCCTGCAGCGGCGCGTAGATCACGCCCTCCTGGACACCCAGGTCGCCCATTATTCGTGGGCGCATCAGGCGTTCGGCCGCGTCGTTATTCCGACGCTCCGAAGGTCGCTCGCGCTCAAAACTGACGGAACGGTGGTCAGGAGCCCCGCGCTTCTGGAAGTGGAAATCTTCGACGCCACTTTCGACTAGAGCCATCGACTACGACCTCGTCCGAACGCACTCTCCCACCATCTAACAATACCTAACAAGCCAAGTAACGCCGGAAGGCCGCAGTATGCGTTCTGCAGACGACGCCGTATCGCGGGTAGCCTTACCCGATTCAGGATGCGGCCAACAGGAGCGAGCGCAATGACCCAGCATCCCCAGACGATCGAGGTAGAACGCCGCGTTTCGGTGAGCGAAGTGAACGATCTACTCCCGAGCTCGCCCCTCCCTACGGAGATCGTTTCGGCTACGCTTTCGCGGACGCCCCTCAGTCCTCGAAAGCTAGTCATCACCGGAGCCGCGCTCGGAGCGCTGGGCGCAGCCGGATGGTACGGCTGGGATTACTGGACTGTCGGCAGATATCTGGTATCGACCGACGACGCTTATGTGCGAGCCGACAATACCACGGTTGCACCACGGATTTCGGGATATCTTCAAGATGTACTCGTTGGTGACAATCAGCACGTCAAGACCAACCAGGTCCTGGCACGGATCGATGATCGCGATTTCAAGGTTGCGCTAGATCAGGCTGAGGCCGACGTCGTCGCCGCGAATGCCGCCATCGCCAGCAAGCAGGCGCAGTTGGACGTACAGCAAGCCATTGTCGACGCTTCAAAGGCAACTATCGAGGTCGATAATGCGAGCGTCATGTTCGCCGCCCAGGAAAATAAACGCTACACGGATCTCGCCGTCTCCGGCTACGGCAACGTACAAAACGCGCGACAGGCTCAAGCACGCTTCGCCGCGGCACGGGCGGCGACGCAGCGCGATACCGCAAATCTGGCGTCCGCCCTCAAGCAAATCGATCTGCTGAAGGCCGATATCGCGCAGGCAAACGCTCTGCACGCCCACGCGGTCGCCGCGGGGGAACAGGCCGGCCTCAACCTCAGCTACATCACGATTATCGCGCCGATCGATGGCGTCGTCGGAAATCGGAGTCTACGCGTTGGTCAGTACGTACAGGCAGGCACGCAACTGATGTCGCTGGTGCCGCTACAAGCCACCTACATCGTCGCGAACTTCACGGAAACCCAGCTTACCGATGTGCGCGAAGGCCAGGCTGTCACGATCGCAGTCGATACATTCCCCGGCAAGGTTGTTCACGGACACGTCGACAGCATTGCACCTGCCAGCGGGCAGGAATTCGCGTTGCTGCCTCCGGACAACGCTACGGGCAACTTCACCAAGGTGGTGCAACGTATCCCTGTCAGGATCGAGCTCGACGGTGAGGCACCGATCGACCTGCGGGCCGGCATGTCGGTCATCCCGACGATCCAGACGCAGGCTGAAGCTCGATCAGCGAGAGGACAGGACGCCGTGAAGGCAATCGGTGCAACTCAACGGTGATGCCATGGCCATGTCCCTTCGTTCATCCTCAACACTTCCGACTCAGTCCGCTTCGCAAAGCCCCGACCGCGCCGCCCCGATCGTTTGGGTTTCCCTTGTCGCTGCGATGATCGGCGCCTTCATGGCAATCCTGAATATTCAGATCACCAATGCGTCCCTGCTCAACATCGAAGGCGGTATCGGCACCGGCGTTGACAACGGTTCCTGGATCTCGACCTCCTATCTGATCGGCGAGATCGTCGTCATTCCGCTCACCGACTATCTCAGCCGGGTGTTCTCGTTTCGCAAGATCATGCTGGTGCATGCTACCCTGTTCGCGGTGTTCTCAGTCGCCTGTGCCTTCACCCACGATCTGCCCTCGATGATCGCGATGCGCGGCCTGCAGGGTTTCTTCGGAGGCGTCCTGATCCCGATGGCGTTCACGCTGGTTTTCACCAAGCTGCCGAAGGGCCAACAGCCGATCGGGCTTGCCATGTTCTCGCTTGCGGTGACCTTTGCGCCCGCGATCGGCCCGACCATCGGCGGCTATCTCACCGAAAATTACGGCTGGCAAACCATTTTCTTCGTCAACGTGATCCCGACCACGGTCATGGTCACGACACTGTTCTTCACGCTGGAGCGGCACCCAATGCAGCTCGGCCTGTTGCGCGAGGGCGACTGGTTCGGCATCGCCACCATGGCGATCGGCCTCTCCGCGCTGCAGGCTGTGCTGGAAGAAGGCAACAAGGACGACTGGTTTGGCTCTCCCTTCATCGTCAAGCTCGCCGTCACTGCCACGATCAGCCTGTCGCTCTTCATCGTCAATGAACTGATCGTGGAGAAGCCGCTGCTTCGGCTGCGCCTGTTGACCAGCCGAAACTTTGGATTGGGAACGATCGCCGCGGTGTTCCTAGGCTTCGGCTTGTTCGGCTCGATCTATCTCCTGCCCGCCTATCTCGGTCAGGTGCAACACTACAATGCCGAGCAGATCGGAAACGTGCTGGCCTGGACCGGCCTCCCGCAGCTCATCCTGATCCCGCTGGTACCGAAGCTGATGCAACGGATCGATGCGCGCTATCTTGCCGCATTCGGCCTCCTGCTGTTTGCCTACAGTTCCTTCATGAACACAGCAATGTCACTAGACTACTCCGGCGACCAGTTCTGGATTCCCAATATCGTGCGCGCCATCGGCCAAGCACTGACGTTGGTACCGCTCAGCAACGTGTCGCTCGGCAGCATCGGGCCGCAGGACGCTGCGGCCGCTTCCGGCATCTCCAACATGATGCGCAATCTTGGCGGAGCGGTCGGCACCGCGGTGCTTGCGACTATCGTCACCAAGCGTGAGCAGTTTCATTCCAACATCATCGGCCAGTGGGTCGACCTCGGCCGCGGAGAAGTACGCAACCGGATCGCCGACTTAACTAGTTACTTTCTTAGCCACGGCGTGACCGATCAGGCTGCGGCGCAACATCAGGCGATCGTCGCGCTTGGCAATACCGTCAAGCGCCAGGCGCTGGTCCTGGGATATGGCGACACTTTCATGGTGCTCGGCGTAGTATTACTGCTGTCCGCCGTCGCGATACTCCTGACTAGGAAATTGAAGGCCGGCGCTACAGCAAGTGGCGCTCACTAGAGAAAGGAAAGGAGAACGCCATGTACATGATGGATTGGAATAAGTACCGCCATCAGGTTGTCGCCGGGGTGGGAAGTCTTGCCAGACTGACACCGGAAACTATCAAGGGATATAGCGCGATGGGCGCCGCCGGAGCGAAGACCGCCAACCTCGACGGCGCATCGAGGTGATCTTTCTCGAATTTTCCACCCGGAAGATCGCGGTTCTGGTTTAGCCCTTGCGAATTTTGTCGAAGCAAGGTCAAGCGCGAACTCTTCTTCAACCGATGCGAAACTGATAGTCGGCGATCACTGACTAGCGCACGACATTGAGTGTAGAGCTGTTCAAAAGTGTAGCGTTGCCATGCCATGGATGCTTATACTTTATGGGCGGCGTCTCACTGAGCACGCCGCTCACATCAGGCTCGTCGATGCCTGCATCGCTATCACCTGACCTATTGCATTCACAGGGCATACCGGCGCCGCACGTGCAGCCGCGCGGATCTTCAGTCCAGGCGAGGTTTGGGTGGTTTTCGCAGACCCAGCCGAGTCCGTGACAGACGGGACAGTTGAGTTTAGTCACAGGGTGTCGGGGGTACGCAAAGGTGAGCCCTTATCTTCGTTGATCAGTTCCTGCTCGGCCAGGTGCCAGAACTCCTCGTCCCGCCCTTCCGGCTTGCCAGCCTTCTCCCAGAGTAGATAGGCGCGCGCCGCGACTGCTTCATCAATCCGCTCATTCATCGGACTTCTCCTGATAATTCAACGGATAGCGACTTCCAGCGTTCCTATTCCTTGGACAGCCCCGTGAACGGGCTGGCCCGCAGCGGCCCATCAGACGTAATGTCGCGGTACTCAATATCGGCAACGAACGATCGCTCAAGGACCGCGCGGCTTCCACCTGCATCGCGTCGATGGCCAATCCAGGTCATCGTCGTTGCGCATCACGGCGTTCCCATTACGAAGATCAACGTAATATCCAGCCATTGGCCCAAAATCCGAACGGCCAAACGATGTCTCAACGGATTGTGCGCACACGCGACACCGCTCCCTGCTTCGCATCGAAATGAAGGCCACCGAGACAGTCGCGCCTAGTCATCGTCTTTGATCGGAATCTCGGCTCTAACGACGTTAGTCGAACGCGGCCGCGACCAATCTGGATCAGCCGAACCCTCGAAGAAGAACCAAACGCTGCCAGCCCCGCAAATCGCGGCAATGGGGTGCGGGTGTTTCCTGCCGCGGCGCTGGGCAGGCGAGGTGAAAATCTCGGCAGCGATCCCGGCTTGCCCATCCTGGCGGCTTCAATTATGTATAGACATGTTCGGAGGAGGATCGTCTGCATGAATGACCGGGCACTCGTCTTCGATGGGATCGGACAGGACTTTCCATCGCCAGGGCAGCGGAACAAGGTCCGCGTGCTCGACGGCATCAGTTTCGACGTCGACCGCGGCAAGTTCGTCGCCGTGATCGGTCCTAGCGGCTGCGGCAAGAGCACGCTGCTGCAGATGGCCGCCGGTCTCTTGATGCCGACCCGCGGCGCGGTTCGTCACCGCGGCCGCAAGATCGGATCGATCAACACCGAAGTCGGCTTCGTGCCGCAACAGGCTCAGCTGTTTCCTTGGAAGACCCTTGCCGAGAACATCGAACTGCCGCTGCTGCTGCGCGGCGTCGCGGCCGACGAACGGCGCGAGCGCGTCGCCGGCGCGCTCAACTCGGTCGGCCTCAAGGGTTTTGAGCAACATTACCCGAGCCAGCTCTCGGGCGGCATGCAGAAGCGCGGCTCGATCGCGCGCACGCTGGTTTATCGTCCGGACATTATTCTGATGGACGAGCCGTTCGGAGCGCTCGACGCGCAAACTCGCATGGTGATGCAGAGCGATTTGCAGACGCTGTCGATGGAGGCTGGCGCAACCGTGATTTTCGTGACCCACGACATCACCGAGGCGGTTCTACTGGCCGACCATGTCGTGGTGCTGAGCCAACGGCCGTCGCGCCTGCTCGCCAATATCCCGATCGATCTGCCGCGGCCGCGCAACATGTTCGAACCATTCCGCAATTCAGGCTTCGAGGCCGCCTACGACGCAGTCTGGACCGAGTTCCGCTCGCAGCTCGATACCGGACGAGTTCATTGAAGGAGGGTAAGCCGATGACCGACACGGCGTATGGCGCCCCTGCCGGCGACACTCCTGCGCGCCGAGGCCTTGCCGAGATCGTAGCAAGACCGCTGCAATGGCTGCTGAAGCTTTTACCGGGGATTGCGTTGCTGCTGTTCTGGCAGTGGGCATCCGGCCGGCTGATCAAGGAGATCTACGTCAGCAAGCCGACAGCCGTCGCTGAGCGTCTTTATGAGCTGTTTGCATCCGGCGAGATCTATCCGCATCTATGGACGACCGGTCAGGAGCTCGTGTTCGGGTACGTCATCGGCGTGGCCGGCGGGGTCATCGGCGGCTACGCGCTCGGCCGCTCGCCGCGCCTTTCGCGCATCTTCGAACCCTATGTGATGGCGTTCTACGGCATTCCCAAGATAGCGCTGGCGCCGCTCTTCATCATCTGGTTCGGCATCGGGATGGGATCGAAGATCGCGCTCGCCGCGATCATGGTGTTCTTCTTGGTCTTCTACAACGTTTTCGCCGGCGTGCGCAGCGTCGATCGCGAGCTCGTCAACCTCACGCTAATCATGGGCGCGAACCAGCGTCAGCTCACCTGGCACGTGTTCCTGCCGGCCGCCGCGCCGTATGTGATGCTCGGCATGCGGCTTGCCATCCCGTACAGCGTGATCGGCGTGATCGTCGGCGAGTTCACCTCGTCCGCGCAGGGTCTCGGCTTGTTCATCCACGAGGCCTCGTCGACCTATGATCCGGCCGGCGTGTTCGCGGGCATCGTCATCCTGCTTGCTTTCGTCACGATCGCTAACATTCTTGCGGGCCGCCTGGAGCGTCGGCTGCTGCGTTGGCGCGCGCTGTCGGGCGCCGGTCCCGCCGACATCTGAACACTACGGGAGACCATCATGCGCAAGACCATGAATTTGGCGAGGCTGGCAGTCATCGGCGCCGCATTGGCGCTGACCCCGGGGGCGGCGTCGGCGCAGCAGGCCGTGCGGATCGGTCTCGCGCGCCAACCTTGAGCTTCCTGCCGATCTGGTCGGCGCGGGCGCTCGATACTTTCAAGTCGCAAGGGCTGAACGCCACCGTGGTTGCGCTTCCCGGCGGCGATCCGTCGGCGCTGGCGGCGCTCGATGCCGGCGACATCGAGCTTGCCGCGGTCGGCCCCGACGCGACGCTGCGCGCCGTGGCGAAGGGCCAGCCGTTCGAGATGGTCTATTCGCTGATGTCGAAAGTCACGCTTCAGCTAACCGTCTCGAAGGGCCTGGTGGAACGCACCGGCGTGAAGCCGACCGATCCGCTCGAGAAGCGGATCGCGGCTCTCAAAGGCGGCCTGGTGGGCGCTACCGCGCTGGCCGGCGTGCAGGAGATCGCAGCGCGCTGGCTGGCCGGCAAAGGCGGACTGGACCCGAAGGCGGATCTCAAGGTCGCACAGGTTGGAAATCCGACCGCCATCCAGGCCGCAATGGAAGCAAAGCGGATCGACGCGTTCCTGCTATCGCCGCCTGAAGGTTTTCTGGCCGAAAAGGCAGGCACCGGCATCGTGCTGGTGTCGCTCGGCGACGACTTTCCGCTGCTCGCCAACCAGCCCTATCTCGTGCTCGTCGCCAAGAAGCCGATCAGCGCTGCGACCGCCGACCTCATCACCAAAACGGCCAAGGCCCTGCAGCAGGCCAGCGCCGCGACGGTCAGCAAGCCGGACGAGACCGCCGAGGCGATCCACAAGCAATTCTTCGCCAAGGCAGATCCGCAGGCGATTGCGGCCGCGGTGAAAGCCATGAGCAGCGGCGTCGCCGACGGCGGCAGGATCGACGTTAAGGGCATGCAGAACGCGCTGACTTTCGCGAAGGAAGTCGGCACCAATTTTGGCAAGGAATTCGATGCCAAGGCGTCCGAGGACGATCTGTGGACCAATCGTTACGTCGATGCCGCTAAGGCGAAGTAATCGAAGGATATAGCGCGCCTAAGCCCGACCACTCGGCGTGAATCGCGCGACCAGATCGTAGAGATCGGCGGGATGCGTGAAGCGCACCGCCGTGATCGGCTCGCCGCTGCGCCAGGTCCATCGCTCGATGACGAGGCAAGCTGCCCCGACCTCGACGGAGAGTTCGGCGGCAATCGTCTCGTCGGCATTGCGCGCCGAAATGCGGTGCTCGGCTTCGGTCCACGGCACATGGTCGACCAGCCAGGTGCTCGGCGAAACCTGCGAAAAATCCTGCGTCGCGGCATCCGGCACCGCGCTGAGATTCAGCAGCCTGTCCTCCAGCGCAAACGGTTGGCCCGCAGCATCGTGACGGCACCGCAACGCGATGACGGGTTCGCGGAGGTGAACCTCGAGCCGGCTCCTGTCGTCCCGCGTTGCGCCACGCTGCTGGCGTTCCAGCAGTTCGTAGCCGTATTGCTCGCCGCGGTTCTCGACCTCCGCCTTGAGATCGGGAATCTGCAGCACGGCGGAATGCACCTTCGGGCGCGCGACGAAGCTGCCGGCGCGGCGCCGGCGTTCGACGAGGCCGGAGGCCGCCAGCGCCGAAAGGACCTTGTTTGCGGTCATCCGCGCGCAGGAATATGTGTTCATCAGCTCGTGTTCAAACGGCAGACGGTAGCCAGGCGGCCATTCGCCTGAGAGAATGCGGCCCTCTATGTCATTTCGGATGCGTTGATGGAGCGTGCCGGCTGTGGACGCTCTCAGTTTCGATGGCGATGTCATTGTTTGAGCAAGCCCTCAAGCCGCCGGCGGAAGGCGGCCGCGACCGATTCCGCCTGATGATGCCTGCCCTTTGTCACAACCTTGCGGCCCGATGTCCAGACACAGTCCACAACCGGCCGCGCGCTGGCGAAGATCCAGCCATCGAGGATCGCATCGCCGGACCGGCCGGCCAGCAAGAGGCTCGCTGCGTCGAGGCTGACGATATCGGCGGCAAGTCCGGGCGCAATGCCGCCGCCGATGCCGAGCGCCTGAGCTCCACCCGTTAGGGCGCCATCGAACAGCGCGCGGCCGCTCGACGCGGTTTGCGGCGTGGCCATCACGTTGCGCGCGCGCCGCGCCAGGCGCTGCGAGTATTCCAGCTGGCGCAGCTCGTCGGCCGCGTCGATCAGGACGTTGCAGTCCGATCCGACGCCGAACCGGCCGCCGGCTGCGCAAAACCCGGGCCCGTCGAAGATGCCATCGCCGAGATTGGCTTCGGTAACCGGACAAAGCCCGGCGACCGCGCCCGTCTTGGCCATGGCGCGGCTCTCCTGGTCCGTGATGTGCGTGGCGTGGACCAGGCACCAGCTGCCGTCGACCGGGGCGTGATCGAGCAACCACTCGACAGGTCGCGCCCCGCTCCAGGCGACGCAATCGTCCACCTCTTTGGTCTGCTCCGCGATGTGGATATGAATCGGTCCTCCGGCGCCAAGCGGCACCAGCGCAGCCAGCTGGTCGGGCGTGATCGCACGCAGCGAGTGCGGCGCGATGCCGATATTGGCGGAGTCGCATCCGCCAACGGCGCGGCGAGCGCCCTCCACCAGCCGGGCGAACCGATCGACGTTGTTGAGGAAGCGCCGCTGCCCCGGATCGGCCGAGCGGCCGCCAAATCCGCCATGGGCATAGAAAACCGGCAGCAAAGTCAGGCCGATGCCACTCGTTTGAGCGGCCGCGGCGATGCGCCCGGCCAGCTCGGCGATGTCATCATAGGGCGTGCCGGAGCGATCGTGATGGACATAATGAAACTCGCCGACCCGCGTGAAGCCGGCCTCGAGCATCTCAGCATAGGCCTGCGTCGTGATCGCCTCGACGTCGTCGGGCGTCATGCGGTCGACGAACCGGTACATCAGTTCGCGCCAGGTCCAGAAACTGTCAGACGAGGCCCCGCGGAACTCGGTGAGCCCGGCCATGCCTCGCTGAAAGCCGTGACTGTGCAGATTAGGCAACCCCGGCAATCCGACCGAGTGGCGCTCATCGGCGTCGTCGGGCGCGACACCGGCCATGACACGGGCGATCTTCCCGCCTTCGATCGACACCAGCACGTCGCGCGACCATCCGTCAGGCAATAGGGCCTGCTTGAAATGCAGCTTGGGCAATTGACCCTCCGTTGTCGGCGCCGCTGGACAACACCCGTCTCGGTGTAATATGTATAGACAAATAACACCTCCCTGCCAAGCGGCCGACGAAGCGATGACGGGCTTCCAGCATCATGACAATAGCTGATCGGATCTGGCATCACTGCCGGCTTGCCACGCTTTCTCCCAGGCGCGCGGGCCTCGGTATTGTTGAGGACGGCGTGATCGCCGCAAGGGACGGGATCATTGTCTACGCCGGTTCGAGGGCAGACGCGCCGAGCGGCCTCATGGCCGCCGAGAGCATCGACTGCGACGGCCGGTGGATCACGCCGGGCCTGATCGATTGCCACACCCATCTCGTTTATGGCGGCACTCGCGCCGAGGAATTCGAGTTGAGACTCGCGGGCGCCGGCTATGAGGAGATTGCCCGGCGGGGCGGCGGGATCGTGTCGACGGTGAAGGCGACGCGCGCTGCCGGCGAGGATGATCTCGTCTCCAGCGCGCAACGCCGCCTCGATACCCTGCTCGCCGAGGGCGTCACCACCATCGAGATCAAATCGGGCTACGGACTGGAGCTTGCAACCGAGCGGAGGCAGCTCCGCGCCGTCCGCAGCTTGGCACAAACCAATCCGGTCACGGTGCGAACCACGTTCCTCGGCGCCCATGCGCTGCCGCCGGAACGGACCGGCCATTCCGCGGATTACATCGCCGAGGTCTGCGAGATGATTCCGCTACTCGCGGCCGAAGGCCTGGTCGACGCCGTTGACGCCTTCTGTGAGACGATCGCCTTCTCGGTCGAGGAGACCGCGCAGGTCTTTTCTTGTGCGCGCCGGCACAATCTTCCGGTCAAGCTGCATGCCGATCAATTGTCCAATCTCGGGGGCGCCGCGCTTGCCGCGCGGTCAGGCGCGCTGTCGGCGGACCATCTGGAATATGCCGATGAGGATGGTGTCGCAGCAATGGCGCGCGCGGGCACGGTCGCGGTCGTGCTTCCTGGCGCCTTTTACTTTCTGCGCGAGCGGCAGGCGCCACCGATTGAGCTGATGCGCAGGCACGGCGTCCCGATTGCGCTTGCGACCGACAGCAATCCCGGCTCGTCGCCGCTGACCTCGCTGCTACTGACCATGAACATGGGAGCGACGCTGTTCCGCCTCACGGTCGAGGAATGCCTCGCGGCGGTCACCCGCGAAGCCGCCCGTGCACTCGGGCTGTTGAACGAGACCGGCAGCCTCGATGCCGGCAAGCGCTGCGATCTTGCGATCTGGAACATCGAGCGCCCAGCCGAGCTGGTCTACAGGATGGGCTTCAACCCGTTGCACGCGCGGGTCTGGCGAGGCCAGACATGATCACCGCGTTTCCTCTCTTACCGGACGTACTGCCATGACACGCATCGACAATGCCCGCATCATCCGTGCACCGCGCGGCACCGAGCTTTCGGCTAAGAGCTGGCTGACCGAGGCGCCGCTGCGGATGCTGATGAACAATCTCGATCCCGATGTAGCGGAACGGCCGGGCGAGCTTGTCGTCTATGGCGGCATCGGACGCGCCGCGCGCGACTGGGAAAGCTTCGACCGGATCGTCGCGACGCTGCGCCGCCTCGATGGCGACCAGACGCTGGCCGTGCAGTCCGGCAAGCCGGTCGGCGTGTTCCGCACTCATGCCGATGCGCCGCGCGTCCTGATCGCCAATTCCAACCTGGTGCCGCATTGGGCGACGTGGGAGCATTTCAACCTGCTCGACCGCAAGGGGCTGATGATGTACGGCCAGATGACGGCCGGCTCCTGGATCTATATCGGCAGCCAAGGCATCGTTCAGGGCACGTATGAGACCTTTGCCGAACTCGGGCGCCGGCATTACGGCGGCAGCCTTGCTGGCAAATGGATTCTCACCGCGGGGCTCGGCGGCATGGGGGGCGCGCAGCCGCTCGCGGCGGTCATGGCAGGTGCGTCATGCCTTGCCGTCGAATGCCAGCCCTCGCGCATCGAGATGCGGCTGCGCACGAGGTATCTGGACCGGCAGGCAAAGGATCTCGACGAGGCGCTCGCCATCATCGAGGAAGCGAGAAGAACGCGAAAGCCGGTCTCGGTCGGGCTGCTTGGCAACGCGGCGGAGATATTCCCCGAGTTGGTCCGGCGCGGGGTGCAGCCCGACGCCGTCACCGATCAGACCTCCGCCCACGATCCCGTCAACGGTTACCTGCCGAAAGGCTGGACCATCAACGATTGGCAATCGCGCCGCGAAAGTGATCCGAAAGCGGTCGATCGCGCCGCGCGCGCCTCGATGGCCGAGCACGTCCGCGCCATGCTCGATTTTCATCGCATGGGCATCCCTGTCGTCGACTACGGCAACAACATCCGCCAGATGGCGCTCGAGGAAGGCGTCAAGGACGCCTTCGACTTCCCCGGATTCGTTCCGGCCTATATCCGCCCGCTGTTCTGCCGCGGCATCGGCCCATTCCGCTGGGCGGCGCTGTCGGGAGACCCGGAGGACATCTATCGCACCGATGCCAAGGTAAAGGAGCTAATGCCCGATGACGCCTCGCTGCATCATTGGCTCGACATGGCGCGCGAGCGAATTGCGTTCCAGGGCCTGCCGGCCCGCATATGCTGGGTGGGCCTCGGCGATCGCCACCGGCTCGGCCTCGCCTTCAACGAAATGGTTGCGCGCGGCGAATTGAAGGCGCCGATCGTGATCGGCCGGGACCATCTCGACTCAGGATCGGTCGCTTCGCCCAATCGCGAGACTGAGGCGATGCGCGACGGCTCCGACGCCGTGTCGGACTGGCCGATGCTCAATGCGCTGCTGAACTGCGCCGGAGGGGCAACTTGGGTTTCACTGCATCATGGCGGGGGCGTCGGGATCGGCTATTCCCAGCACGCGGGCATGGTGATCGTTTGCGATGGCACGCCAGAGGCCGCCCAGCGCGTTTCGCGCGTGCTATGGAACGATCCCGCCAGTGGAGTGATGCGCCATGCCGACGCCGGCTACGAGCTCGCGATCGACTGCGCGCGCGCCAATCATCTCGACCTTCCGAGCCTCGGCTGAGGATGAATTTGCCGTGAAGATCATTCGCGCCGCTGATTGTCGTACCACCCCTTGGAAGAATGGCGGCGGCGAAACGACCGAGATCGCGGTTTCCCCCGGCAGCGCTTCGCTCGACGATTTCGACTGGCGCATCAGCATGGCCCGCGTTGCCTCCGACGGACCGTTTTCCGAATTCGTCGGCATCGACCGAAGCCTTGCCGTGACGACCGGCAGCGGACTGGCGCTGACGATCGGCGATGCCGCCGACGTCGTGCTCGATGGAGCCTCTGAGCCCGTCCAGTTTGCCGGCGACACGCCGACTTCGGCGCGCCTCTTGGCCGGCCCGATTACTGATCTCAACGTGATGACGCGGCGCGGCCGGTTCGAGCACCGGCTGCAGCGCGTCAGCGCCGTCACGACCTGCGATTTCGGCGACCATCAAATTGGCGCGATCGTGGCGGCGATTAGCGAGGTCAGTCTCCTCGCGCCGCAAGGCGTGGTGACGCTCACGCGCGGCGATGCCGCGATCCTGACGTCCGCGGCCGACGCTCCCTGCAGGATCGTGCCGGCGCCGGCGAGCGCGTGCTATCTCGCGCTGCTGCGCGAGTTCCGCGGTCAGGCCGGCTCGGCGTAACCGCCCGCGCGCGCCTCGGCATCCCAACGCAGCATCAGCTGATAGTCATTCGTCTCGACCGGCGCGAAGCCGCCCAGACAGAGCCGATCCCTCAAATCGGCGCAGCCAGGCGCCTCGGCAAAAGCCCCAAGCGTGGTCCGCAATCTGTCAACGACCACGTTGGGGCAGCCCATCGCGGCGACGAGGAACGGAACCGGCGCTGGATCGGTCGTCGCGATGATCCTGATCTTCGATCCGAGGTCAGCCTCGTGCCGCAACATCAGGTCCAGCGCGTAGCTGTCGAGCGGCCCAACGTCGATATCGCCTGCCTGCAACGCGTCGAGCACGCGCCGCGGCGTCGTCAGCGGTCCAACGCTCTCTCGATAGAGCCTGGCTCCGCGCTGCCGATAATACGGGAGGAGATGGTGACGTAGAGCGTTATATCCGGAATGGGAATCCGCGACCGTGTACCCGATCCGGCCGCCGAATGTGTCCTCGATGGTGTCGAAGCTGGAATCCGCCCGAGCCACCAGCCGTGTTGCGTAGACCGCCCGTCCGCGAACAGGCGCTCCGGCCGGGACCGGAGCCATGACCGGCAGCGGCCTCCTCGCCGCAAGCATGAATGGATATCCGCACATGAAGGCGCAGGCGAGATCGTCCCGCGACCACAGATCGGACAGGGGCAGCGGAAAGGCGTGGGCAATGACGTCAAGCTCGACGCCGGCCTCGTGCGCCAGCCAGCCGAACAGCTCTTTCCAGGCTGCTGTGGCCGCCGGATTGACCGAGTACATTCGTGCGTTGGCAACAAAGCGCATGTTCGGAGGCCTGTACCACGGGATCAGGCAAAGCGCAGACGCTGGCCCACGCCAATCCGTTCGGCCTTCTCCAGCATCGCATGTCCCAGCGCAATGTCGGACAACGACAGCCCGCGATGCCAGAGCAAATTAGTCTCTGAATCGCTCTCGCGGCCCGGCTTGAGGCCGGCGACGATCTGTCCTAGCTCAGCGTGCAGCGTCTTCTCGGAGAGCTTGCCGGCCTCGACATGGGCGCGAAGGCTGCCGAACTTGCCACCCTTGCACTGGCCCCAGTCGTCGACCACCAGCTTCGCCATCATGTCCGTCAGCGAGAGCTCAATCGCGCTCATGGTGCCGTAGGGCACGACGAAGGCGCCTGGCTTGATCCATTCGGTCTTCAGCATTGGGGTCGGCTTGTCGAGACGCGAGGCCTCGACGACGATGTCGGCGCTTTCGACGCAGCTTTGCCAATCTTCAGTTGCGACGACCTTCTTGCCGAGATCGCGGCTTAGCCGCTCGGCAAAGCTGTTGCGGCTTTCCTCGCGGCGCGAGTGGACGCGGATCTCGTCGAAGTCGAAGAGATGATTGAGCAGCCGCACATTCCAGTAGGCGGTGCCGCGCGCCCCGACATGTCCGAGGATCTTGGAGTTCCTGCGCGCGAGGTATTTGGCGCCGATCGCCGTGACCGCGCCGGTGCGCATGTCGGTGATGCCGCTGGCGTCCATGATCGCCTGGGGCGCGCCGGTGCGGGGGTCGAACAGCGCCAGGATGCCGAGCTCGGAATGCAGGCCGAGCTTGTAGTTGTCGACGAAGTCGCCGACGATCTTGACCCCTGCCCTGTCGATCGGCGGCTTGATTGCCCCGCGCAGCACGTTGAAATGCCCGTTGGCCACGCCTGGCTCCAGATGCATGCGCGGCTCGATCACGGTGTCGCCCCTGCCTTGAGCCGCCAGGCTGGTCTCGATCGCAGCGAGGATCTCCTGGTCGGTGATCTTCAGCTCCTCGATGTCGAGCCGGTTGAGATAGGCGATGTAGATGGGCGGCATGCTGGGCTCCCTCATTATTATGTCTATACATTATAGCCCTGAAAGTCGTTGTCAATCTTCCACGACCTCGAGGAGAACCGGGTGGGCATTGCGGCACACGTGCTTAGGCAGATGCCCGAAAAGAAGGGAGCCACCGACCGATTGGTCAAACCGATCACCTCCGTTGCCGAGTGAGCAGCGTTTCCCGTCACCGCGTTCGGGCGGTACGACCTGATATGCCCTTGCACGACTGGAGCACGTCCTGCTCTACCAATTGGTGGAGCCGCCTACTCCGATCGGCTTCATCAGGGGCAACTGTAGCGCGCGCCGAATAGCCAACTTTCGCAGGTGCGGAGCAGCAGCAAAAGCGTCTCACACTCTTCCTGGATGGAACACGGCGACGATGTCATGGCCGTCGCATCGAGAACATCGGCGAACGCTGAGCGTGAAGTTGATTTGCGAACCTCCGCGACTGAGCCAGCCATCGTCGGAGCCCGGGGGACAAAGATTTCGCCGCTTTGCATCGATTTTTCGGTCGGTTCGACCAACGGGAGAATTTGTAGCCGCCGCACGTAAATCGACCTTCAAGCGGGCTGAGCTCGCGATTGGAGGGACTACCATCGCTCAGTGTGCGGACAGCGTCGTCTGCTTGAGATACCTCCAAATTCGCAGGTTCCCCGGGGCAGATTGCCGACATTGATACGAGTCCGACCGTCCCGTCGGCATTATTCCCATTGGTTATCGATAGGGATCCAAAATGCGCTCTTGGCGTGCCATTGGTCCGCGCCATCCAAAATCATACATAGAGTGGACGTTTTTCCTCGAGCTATCCACGGCTGACATGAGTGATCATCTTCTCGCGCTGCGCCTTTTCGTGCGCGTCGCTCGCAAGGGGAGCTTCTCGGCGGCGGGCCGCGAGCTCGAAATCCCGCAGTCGACCGCATCGCGCGTCATTGCCGCGCTGGAGCGCCGTATCGGCTCCCGCCTGTTCCTCCGAAACACGCGTGCAGTGACACTCACCGACGACGGGGCTGAGTTTCTTGCGCGAGTCGAGATGATTCTCGCCGAACTCGGATTGGATGCGGCGCCGCGTAACGACAAGGTCCTGCCGTTCGTCGCTGATCAGGAGGTCGACCTGCAATTCTGGATGCTGGGCCAGGAAAGCCGGCAGGTGCGGTATGATTTCCCGCACGGCGAGGCTCGAGCCCAAGCCGACCCGAAGTCGACCTCTGAGCTCGGTTGTTCCCCGGACCGCTTGTTCGGCGTCGTCGCGATCCGACAGATGTAGCGCGAGAGTATATGCGACCTGCTCGGCCAAGAGCGCATGGTCGATAAGCGCGCTCGCTGGCCTCGACTAGGCGCCTTGCCGAAAACTCCAACATTGAATCTTCGGTATCCCACGCTTGGTCCATGAGGGTGACCGGCTCATCACACCCGTGAGCCTCGCCCACTGCCTTGAGAAGCGCATCACCAAGGTAAAGAAGGAGCAATTTACCGGATCGCACTTCCGGAACAGCATCAACAACCACGCTACATCCCGGCTGCCCAATTCGAAATCGCCCTGCGGATACCGGTGCGTCCCGTCGCACCCGCCCATTCTCGATCAGCACGTGGCGGCGGACGTCATAGAGGGTGATCGCAACAGTTGGGACCGGCAACTCTCCAAATTCGTAAAGGTGCGGGCCCGTAACTTCGCTGACGGCTGCGGCGAATCCTGTTGTCGACCAAAGGTCAATGAGGGTCGATTGACTTCGGCCGGTAACGCGTTCTGCGTGTAGTAGCGGATTGAGCTGCATCAGAAGGGCCTATTCGGACTGGAGTTTCGCACTCGACACAATTGCCATTCCAGAGCCCGCCATCGGGAGGGTCGTGATCCAGACTAACTCACCCCCAGCGCCCGCAGATCCGGCCCGACGGGCACGATGCCGCTCGGATTGACCGCCTTCAATGCGTAGTAGCTGCGCTTGATATGGTCGATACTAACAGTCTCTCGAATGCCCGGAATCCTGAGCAGCCGACGCAAGTACGCGCTAAGAGCTGGATAGTCGGCGATGCGCCGTAGGTTGCATTTGAATACGCCGTGATAAGCAGCATCGAAGCGGATCAGCGTGACGAAGAGCCTGACATCCGCTTCGGTCAGGCGCTCGCCGACCAGAGACTTCTGTCTCGCCAAGTGAAGCTCGAGTTGGTCGAGCATCTCAAAGACGCCCCTGCTCGCCTCGTCGTAGGCTTCCTGACTAGATGCGAAGCCGGCACGATACACACCGTTGCTCAACTTCGGATAAATTCGATCATTCCATGCATCAATCTCAGACCTGAGCTCTTGGGGATAGAGGTCGATGCTATCGTCCGCTAGTACGCCGAATCCCGAGTTGAGGATGCGCAGGATGTCCGCGGACTCGTTGTTGACGATTGTCGCCAGCTCTTTATCCCAGAGAACCGGCACACTCACACGACCGGTGTAACCTGGCGCGGCGCGGGTATAAACTTCGTGCAGATAGGTTGCGCCGTTGATCGTGTCCCGATTCGCTCCTGGATAATCGCCGAAGCGCCACCCCTGATCGGTCTGCTTAGGCTCGACAACCGATACCGAAATTACGTCGTCCAACTTCTTCAGCTTTCGCGCGATCAGAGTTCGCGACGCCCAAGGGCACGCCAGCGAGACGTAGAGGTGGTAGCGTCCGGACGCCGCCTTGAACTCACCCCTTCCCGTCGGCCCAGAGCTTCCGTCGGGGTTCACCCAATTCCGGAACGCCGATTCCGGTCGCACGAAAGAACCTTTGGCATCATTACCGATCGGCCGGCCGGTTACCCATTTGCCTTCGACAAGCATGATGTCTCTCCACACGCGATTTCGGACTTTCGTTTTCGATGCTCCCGTGAGGTCGAGTCCCGCCTCTCACCCAGCACGACGTCAGCGCCAAGCGGACTACGACGCACAACACTTTTAATGCACCCGAGGGCAATACTGAGGTGCCTCCCTACGGTCGTACATTCCGTAGTCGCGCATGACCTCGAAGATGCGGAAATACTCAGTAGTCGGATCCGAAAACAGCCGGACGCCGAATTCCAAGCCAGACTGGTAATCCGGCACATCTACAACGTGCGCGAAACGACCAGTGCGATACATGCTTTCGAAGGCGTCATGCTGCCATCGAGTTCTGGCCCGGTAACTCAGGCCGTTCCGACTCCGACGCGACGACGTAGGTCGGCGGGCGTCTCGCGGGATCATTATACGGAGTGTGTCGCTTGGGCCGCCAAATATGGCTCTGCGGTCTCGCTTCGTAGGCCACCTGTGCGATCCGGATCCGGTAATCGGAGAATATCTCCTCCCGGCCGATCCCTTGGATTGCATGATGTTGCTCATCCACCCGCCATGCTGTCATGGATCCCTCGTCTTGCCAGATCTGGTAGGACAGAAGCAGGTTCTCGCGGGTCAGGCTCCTGAAGCGGTCGATAAAGAGACATCCCCCCATGGAGTTAAGTGCCGGTTTCAGCGACGCCGCCAAGCCCAAGTAGCGATCCAGATGTCCTTCCTTTATTTGGACTTCAAAGAACTGGGATATCATCACGGCTATCTTCCCACGCTTGCATCAAGGCCTGAGCACCGGTGAAGCACGTCGTGACGAGCTTCGGCGCCCGGTAGAGCGGCTAAGTCTAGTGAGGGAAAAGACGCGCTCGCCGGAGCAGAGACCCTTACTATTTGAAGCGCGCCCATTTCACTCACGTCGATCACCAAAGCCGATCTCAAAAAACGACCTTTTGGCTCCAAAGATAGGCCCAAGAAACGCTCACATTCGTGGACCATCGAGACGCGCAACGGACCACATGGAAGCGTGATCAGCCGCCCTATCCCCCGCTGCGCTGCCAACGTTCGATGCGCTCGCCGGGTGGATGACCAGGCCAATTGATTACGCCGTTCTGGATTGCCGGCGACGTGAATAGACACTCTGCGTAGCCTGCGACGTTCGAGCAGTCCTTCCACATCCAATCGTATCCAAGGTAGAGCAGCCGGAAGAGACTTACGCCCCAGAAGATGTCGGCCAGGGTTAATCCCTCAGGTACCAGCCGGTCACCCCCGCCTCCCGCCAACCTCAGATCCAGCTTGGCGATGGTGCTCTTCGTTGACTCGATAATGCCGCGCATGTTCGCCGGCCGCGATATGAACTCGCGCCCCGCTTCCTCTTTTATGATCTTGTGCCGGTAAGCGGAGCGGAGCGACGACTCCGCGGGCAACCCCTCTAAGCGCTTACTGACGAGCTCGATCTTCTTACTATGGGCCCCCTGCATTCCCGCACGTATCAGCTCCGGTCGGTGGTCTCCGTCCGGATTGGCGCCATAGAACAGACCGGCATGTGGTATAGCGTCGACGATGGCAATTTCACTCCAGACCTGATTTTGCCACTGCAGGGGAACCAATGCCCCTCCGCTCAAGATATCCAGATAAGCGGCAATCAGACGCGAGTCCGCAACGGCTTCCCCCCTGTGATGATCGACAAGGGTCGGTACTGCTAAGGGATCAAAACCTTCATTTTCGACACTGGAACTCCCGGTGTAGCCGCTCACGAACGGACGACTGCGCGCGATAGCCGACGACATGCGAAGCTCGACGTACTCCGCCGCGTAGTTTTCGCTGAGCGGCGGCATAATGATCAGCTCGCTGCTCGCAAATGGGACGCCAATCTGGAAGAGCGCTCCACGAATCTTCTGCGAGCAAATCGACATTGTGAAGTGAAACAGCTCGAGTCGCGGGACTGATGATTGACTGTCTCGAGGAACCGGGCGCGGACTGTCGCTCGAAACAATGCACCTTCGCCAAGGGTCCCCGACTGCGGAATTCCGCGCCTTCTCCGCCAATGCTCCGACAGATACTCCAGACCTGGTGGTCATCTCGCCCCCTGAATATTCGAGCTCTATCCGCAGATTTTCGAATTGATTTCAGAATAGACGCGCGCCGGATGATCTGAAGTCGGTCTTTTTCGAACCAAGCGTTCAGAATTTTGGACACGCCCCCGCGGCGAAACGCCCCACGGCGGAGGCCCCACCGCTGTCGTTCAAATTAATGGAACGATGCGTCCAACATCACCCGACTTCCCGCCCCTCGCGTGCTGCTTTTAGGTCCAAGACGGTCGCTGTTGAGCGGCTGGCTTAACAGATCTGGAGCTAAGAAATGGCCTGTCTCTTGGTGATTGAAGCTAGTCCACGCCTCGAAAATTCGACTTCCCGCATTTTGACCGCTCAGTTCGTCGAGAAGTGGACGTGCGCGCACCCGAATGCGTCCATTGTGGTGCGCGACCTCGTAAGATCAAATCTTAAGTTCGTCGACCTTCCGTGGATCGTGGCCTCGTTCACTCCGCCTGACCAACTTTCGCCGGACCTGGCTGCGGCCCTGACGGACTCAAACATGCTGATCGACGAGATCATGGCCGCCGACCACATCGTCATCGGTACGCCAATGTACAATTTCTCGATTCCCGCTGTTCTTAAGGCATATGTCGATCAGATCGTACGTCTCGGCGTGACCGTCTCAATGGCCTATGAAGGCATGCTGAAGAACAAGAAGGCGACCGTCATCCTATCGACCGGCGGCGACTTCTCTCCTGGAGCCCCGTTCGAGGCCGCTAACGTGGCAACCGCCTATCTCAAGCAGATTCTCGGATTTATTGGCATTACCGATGTCAACGTGGTTCTTGCCGGCAAGACCCTCACGGTTGACCAAGGCCAGACAACCCTCGTGGATTTCGTCAGCCAGTTCGATGACGCGATATCCGCGGCGGCAGCATAGCTGCGAAGGGACCGTCTTTGGATCTGCCACCAGGTTCAACCGATCACTAAAGATGCCGGCATACTGCAGTTGCCGGCATTTTTTTGCCCGCAGCTACCAGCGCTTCAGCGCCACGGCCGACCAGCTCGGCGAAGCTTGATCGTCCAATCGAGACCCTCGGAACGTCATGTCATTCGACCGCAACAACAATCGCATGCAGGCCGCGCCGGCGCGAGGTGTTTAGCCGAACTTGAGGGATATCGAGGCGCCAACGCTCGCCGGTACATCAACATTGTCGATTCTTGGTCCTTTTTTTGAGGCTGATCGGGGGGCACTAAGCTCGTGATTCAAGAGCAAAAGGATGCTCCCGCCGATCACGCTGAAGAAAAGCAACTAAGAGAGATGGCAAACATTCCCCGCAAACGAGGGCTGACCGCACTCGCCATTTTGGCGTCTGCACAGCTCCTGGTGAGCTGTAGCCCTGATGCCGGGGCCTCCAACCCGGCCCCGCCAGATGTCGACGTCGCGAACGTCATCTACCGCGAAATCGAAGACTGGGACGTCTTCAATGGCCGCGTGGCCGCTCACCGGCAGCGTCAGCTTCAGGTCGTGTCCCCGGTGGTGGTGTAGCTCGGTAGCAAAGCCGTCCGCACGCGCGCCCTCACATAGCGCCGTAGCGGGCGGGCGGCTTTGCGGTGGTCATCGGCAGTTCGCCGGTAGGGTCGGGTTGCTGACACCAACCTGATTCGAGGAACCACCGATGACCGATGAGATGATGAACTTCCGCACGCTCGTGGAGAAGACCCCTGATGCGGATCTACTGCGCGAGATGATCGGCTTTGCCGCGCAGCGATTGATGGAGCTGGAAGTCGAAGGCCAGACCGGGGCCGCCTACGGCGAGAAGAACCCCGAGCGTCTGGCACAGCGCAACGGATACCGCGACCGGACCTGGGAAACCCGCGCCGGCACGGTCGAGCTTCGTATCCCCAAGCTGTGCAAGGGCTCCTACTTCCCCGGCTTCCTGGAGCCGCGGCGGATGGCCGAGAAGGCGCTCGCCGCCGTGGTGCAGGAAGCCTATGTGCAGGGCGTCTCGACCCGCTCCGTCGACGATCTGGTGCAGGCGATGGGCATGAGCGGCATCTCCAAGAGCCAGGTCTCGCGGCTGTGCGCGGAGATCGATGACAAGGTGAAGGCATTCCTCGCTCGCCCGATCGAGGGCGACTGGCCGTATCTGTGGATCGACGCCACCTACGTGAAGGTGCGTCAGCAGGGGCGCATCGTGTCGGTCGCGGTGATCGTCGCGGTCGGCGTTAACAGTGATGGTCGGCGCGAAGTTCTCGGCATGGACATCGGTCCCTCGGAGGCTGAGACATTCTGGACGGCGTTCCTGCGCAAGCTCGCCCGCCGCGGCCTGCGCGGCGTCAAGCTGGTCGTCTCCGACGCCCATGAGGGCATCAAGGCGACCGTCGCCAAGGTGT
>NZ_JACMYP010000017.1 GCF_020889705.1 Bradyrhizobium altum
GCCTGCCGCAAGATCTGCACGAGCGGCCCGTGACCGAGGCCTACCGCCCGCTGCAATACGGCTTGGCAACGCCGCCGCGTGTGCTGGACCGGGAGACCGCGGCCGCCGCGCGAGCGTTGCTGACGGCAGGCCCGCGCATCGCCATTCTGGCCGGAAACGGCTGCGTGAGATCCGGCGCCACGGAGGACCTCGTGCGGCTTGCCGATAGCTGCGGCATTCCGATTGCCACCACGTTGCGCGCCAAGGGCGTAATCCCGGAAGACCATCGTCTGTCGCTGGGCGTGTTTGGCTATGGCGGGACTCGCCATTCGACACTGGCTTTGACGCCGGACGATGACACCGGCCCGAACTCGCCGCCGGCGGCCGACGTGAAGGCCGACGTGCTATTGATCCTGGGCTCGGGCCTGAGCCAGCGCGACACCATGTCGTGGAGTCCGAACCTGCCGGCGGTCACCGTACAGGTCGACATCGACGCTTGCGAGTTCGGTCGCGACTATGCGGTGACCGGGTCCGTGGTGGGCGACGCGCGCGAGTTTGTGCGCTGGATGTTGGACGATGAGCCCGTGCGCAGCACTCTCGCCGGCACCCGGGCGGCGCGCGACGCGTGGACCGCGCGCATACGCGCCATGCCGCGCCTGTACGATGTCGCCAACACCCGCAGCAATGCGATGCCAATCCACCCGGCGCGCGCCGTTGCCGACCTGCGTCAGGTGGCCCCGCGCGACTGCGTGCTGCTGGTCGACTCCGGCGCGCATCGGGTCTTTGGCGGGCATTACTGGCAAAGTCATGGGCCCAGCGCCTATCTCACCGCCACCGCCTTGGCGCCGATGGGCTGGGCCATTCCCGCGGCAATCGGCGCCAAGCTGGCGCGGCCGGAGCTGCCGTGTGCGGTTATCACCGGCGATGGCTGCATGCTGATGCACGGCATCGAGATCCAGACCGCGGCGCGTCACGGTCTCGCTATCGTCTACGTCGTCATCAACAACGGCGCCTTGGGGAATGTCTACCTGCGCGCCAAGCAGATGAGCCCGGCCGCAGCCGAGCTGTCCCTGCTTCGCACCCACGACTGGGTGCAATTTGCGCGCTCGCTCGGTGCCGACGGTGTGGTGGTGGAGCAGCCCGGCGACCTGGTCGGCGCCTTCGAGCACGCCTTTCGTTCGGGCGGCACGTTCATCGTCGATGTGCGCTGCGACCGTGACGCCACCACGCCCGTGGGCCCCTGGAACCGCGCCAAAGGCGCGTCGCTGGATTGAAGCCATGGCACAATTGCCCGACCCGACGCCGGATCTGGACGATGAGGGCCGCGCCATCTACCGGCGCCTGGCCGGCCCGCGCGGCGGACTGCATGGCATGTACCTAGCGCTGATGAACAACCCCGTGCTGGCTGAGCATATCGGCAATCTCGGCAGCTATCTGCGCTTCCACGGCCTGCTCAGCGCCGACGTGCGCGAGCTCGCCATCCTGGCGACGGCGCGCGGCCTCGGCGTGGCCTATGAATGGGAGCAGCATGCGCCGATCGCTGTCGCCGCGGGCGTGCCCCAGGCGGTGGTGAACGCCTTGCAGGCTGGTGATTTCGCGGCTCCGCCCATGAGCGCTCTCTACCTCGACATTTGCAGCGCGGCCCGCCATGTCGTGGCGCAAGAGTCTCTGCCCGACCTGCTGCAGCAGCGCTTGCAGCAGGCGTTGGGCTTGAAGGGCGTGGTCGAACTGGTGGCGCTGTGCGGCTTCTACCGCTGCATCGCTACCGTCGTCACGGCCTTCGACGTAGCCCTGCCTAATCCCGGACCGCCGCCGTTCTGAGACGGTCCCGTACCAGCCGTAAACGACGAACCTTGGGAGCACTTGATGGACTCCCTGAAGCGCGGTGACGATTGAACCTCATCGCGTTCTAGCAGCCGCGGCAGATGCTCTTCAGCTTGCTGTTGAGCAGGCGGTCCTCTTCGTCGGAGGCCGCCTTGGTGTAGGGGTCGTCGGCGTGGCGCTTGTCGGCGACAAACCCGCCGCCGCGACTTGCGCCGCCGGCATGCATGCCGTGCAAGCCGCCGCCATGGCCGTGGCCGTCGCGCGCATCCGCCGGCGCCATTGCGGCCCCAAGCAGGGTCAGCAACAGCCCGGCTTTCGTGATCGTCCGCATGATGTCCTCCTCGTCGCGGCAGGATACCGTCGGCGTTGAGACAAATCGGTGTCGGTGATCTTCACAATTTCGCGTGGCGGCAATCGGCCCGATACGCGCGGCCGGTTCCCGAAGGACCCCCGCCGTTGCGCCACACGCGGATGGCTTCATGCCGACAATGCAGTGCTCGCGGCAGCAAAATGGTGTATCCGCAAGCTCTGGCGCGCCCAGGAGACGGGCAGGAAACGGGCAAGACACGGTCCGGCGCCGATAATCAAGATTTAGCAAGATTTCGGAGGAACGTTCATGTCGGCTCTGCCACTTTCGGGCATCAAGATTCTCGACCTGACGCGGGTGCTCGCGGGCCCGCTGTCGGCCCAGATGCTGGCGGATCTCGGCGCCGAGGTGATCAAGATCGAGCGGCCCGGCGGCGGCGACGACGCCCGCGCCTTTGGCCCGCCTTACCTCGCCGATCCCGAAGGCAAGGCGAACAACAACAACTCGTTCTACCTCTGCGCCAACCGCAACAAGAAGTCGGTCACCGTCAATATCGCCAAGCCCGAGGGGCAGGCGATCATCCGCGAGCTCGCCAAGTCGGTCGACGTGATGATGGAGAACTACAAGGTCGGCGACCTCAAGCGCTACGGCCTCGACTACGACACCATCAAGCAGCTCAACCCCGGCATCATCTATTGCTCGGTGACCGGCTTCGGCCAGACCGGCCCGTACGCGACGCGAGCCGGCTATGACGCGATCCTGCAGGCGATGGGCGGCCTGATGAGCGTGACGGGCCATATCGACGGCGAGCCCGGCGCGGGCCCGATGAAGGTCGGCCCCTCGATCGTCGACTACATGACCGGCATGAACACCTCGATCGGAATTCTGTCGGCGCTCTACCATCGTGACGCCAACAACGGCGAGGGGCAGCATGTCGACGTCTGCCTGTTCGACACGGTGATCGCCTCGCTGTCGCACTGGCTGCAGATCTATCTCGTCAACGGCAACATGCCGCCGCGCCGCGGCACCTGGGGCAATGGCGGCATGCCGGCCGGCGTGTTCCGCTGCACCGACGGCGAGCTGATGCTGGTGGTCGGCAATGACGGGCAGTTCCAGCGCACCTGCGCCGTGCTCGGCGAACCCGAGCTCGCCAACGACAAGCGCTTCGTCAAGAACAACGACCGCGTCGTGCACGGCAAGGAGATCATGGCGATCTTCGCCGGCCTGTTCCTGAAGCATCCGGTCGCCTACTGGCTGGACAAGCTCGAGGAGGCGGGCGTGCCGTCCGGTCCGATCAACAATTTCGAACAGGTGTTCAACGATCCGCATGTGCAGTCGCGCGGCATGCGGGTCAAGGTCGATCACCCCTTCGAGCCGAACCTGTCGCTGATCCGCAACGCGCTGACCTTCTCGGGCACGCCGATCACCGACTACCGCGCCCCGCCGCTGTTAGGTGCCGACACCAAGGACGTGCTGGCGACCATCGGCTACGACGACGCCAAGGTCGAAGGGCTGAAGGCGCAGGGGATTCTGTAGGCGCGCGCCGGAGCCACGGGCGGTCCGCTCTTCCCGTCATCCTGAGGTGCGAGCGGAGCGAGCCTCGAAGGATGAATCGGCCACCAGCCGGGCCGTGCATTCTTCGAGACGCGCTTCGCGCTCCTCAGGATGACGGGGAGAGGGCTGTTTGGTCGGCTACGACACTTCGACCTGTATCGAAGCATTCTTGACACGAGCCTGCTAGATTGGCGCCATCGATCCCTTATCGAAGGTGCCAATCATGAAACGGGAAGTGGTCCGCGTCGAACCGATCTCCAGTTGGCTGGAGCGCTGGAAGGCGCCGGCGTCGGCAGTCACGCGCGCCGGCAACATGATCTTCGTCTCCGGCCTGCCGCCGTTCGATCCGGCAACCGGCGAGATCGCCACCGGCGCCTCGATCGAGCGGCAGAGCGAATTGGTGATGGAGCAGCTCAGGCTGTGCCTCGCGGCGGCCGGCGCGTCGTTCGACAACGTGATGAAGTGCAACATCTTCTGCACCTCGGCAAAACACTTCGCGACCTTCAACGCGATCTACCGGAGATATTTCGCGGATGATCTGCCGGCGCGGATCTTCGTCTGCATCCCGGAATGGACCGGGCCGTTCGACGTCGAGATCGACTGCATCGCGATGGTGTAGCGCGGAAGACCTCACAAATCCTGGCGCGTTAGCCGGCCGTGCACCACGACCGGCCGCAGCGCCGGTTTGCTCGGCACGTCGCCCATCGTCAGCGCCATCACCGAGACCGTGACCACGCGATCGATGATGGCGCGCACGTCGTCGAGATCGCATTTGCCTTCGGACAGCCGCAGCAGGCGTTCCTTCTCGCGGATGGTGTGGTGCGCCATCGCGAGCGCGAAGTGCAGGCCCCAGTACAGTTCGGTGTCGTCACGGCCCGGCATCGCGCGGCGCATCGCGGCGGCGAATTTGCGCAAGTGATCGACCTCGCGGTTCTTGATGCGGCGGATCGGCGGCACGGATTCGATCGAGGCGCGGATCATGAAACGCGCCGCGGTCGAGCCCTCTCGATCGGGTCCGAGGCAGCCACGCAAAGTGGGACCGACGAGGGCGCGCATGATGTCCTCGATCGAGGCGCGTCCGCCACCATTTTCCTCCGCCGCCTTCAATTCATTGAGACGTTCGCGGTTGGTCTGGATGCTGCGGGTGACGAACAGCTCCGCGATCAATTCGTCCTTGGAGCCGAAATGATAGTTCACCGCCGCGAGGTTGACGTTCGCCTCCGCGACGATGTCGCGCAGCGTGACGTCGCCGAAGCCGCGGTCGGCATAGAGCCGCTCGGCGGCGGCGAGAATGGCGGATCGGGTCTGGTCGCTGGCCATGGCGTTGAGCCTTTCCGTTATTCCGCGGAATGCCGGGGAATGACGAAGACGACGGGGAGTTGCATTTCAAACATTTGTATGAAACTATCGTTTGAAGAGCTGGAAATGTCAATCCGCTGATCGCGGGGCGGCGTTCTGGCACACCACCGCCGCCGTTTTCGCGAACGCCCTTGCGGGCCGCGGAGGCGGGGTCAACAATGTTGCCCAAACGGCCAAGGCCCAGTTCCACGGCCCCAGTGCAAAGCCCAAGTCTAGGAAACGAGGAGCGTCCCATGGATTTCACGATGTCGGCCAGGCAGAAGGAATGGCTTGAGCGCGTTCAGGCTTTCATGAAAACGCATGTCCGCCCCGCCGTGCCGATCTACGACAAGCAGGACGCCGAAGGCCCGCGCTGGAAGGTGATCCCGATCCTCGAGGATCTGAAGAAGAAGGCGAAGGCCGAAGGCCTCTGGAACATGTTCATGCCGCCGTCCTCGCATGAGGATGACGAATTCCACGGCGCGGGATTGAGCAACCTCGAATACGCGCTGCTGTCGGAAGAGATGGGCCACATCTCCTGGGCGTCCGAGGTCTTCAACTGCTCCGCCCCCGATACCGGTAACATGGAAGTGTTCATCCGCTACGGCACCAAGGAGCAGAAGCGCAAATGGCTGCGCCCGCTGATGGACGGCGAAATCCGCTCCGCCTTCCTGATGACCGAGCCGGCGGTTGCGTCCTCTGACGCCACCAACATCGAGACCCGGATCGAGAAGGACGGCGATCACTACGTCATCAACGGCCGCAAATGGTGGTCGTCGGGCGTCGGCGATCCCCGCTGCAAGGTCGCGATCCTGATGGGCAAGACCGACTTCAACGCCGCCAAGCATCAGCAGCAATCGCAGATCCTGGTGCCGCTCGACACTCCCGGCATCAAGGTCGAGAAGATGCTGCCGGTGTTCGGCTTCGACGACGCGCCGCACGGCCATGCCCAGGTGCTGCTCGAAAACGTCCGCGTGCCGAAGGAAAACATCCTGCTCGGCGAAGGCCGCGGCTTCGAGATCGCGCAGGGCCGTCTCGGTCCGGGCCGCATCCATCACTGCATGCGCACCATCGGCAAGGCCGAGGAGGCGCTGGAGAAGATGGTGAAGCGGCTCGCCTCGCGCACCGCGTTCGGCAAGAAGATCATCGAGCATTCGGTCTGGGAGCAGCGCATCGGCGAGGCCCGCACCGACATCGAGATGAACCGCTTGCTGTGCCTCAAGGCCGCCGACATGATGGACAAGGTCGGCAACAAGACCGCGCAGGCCGAGATCGCGATGATCAAGGTCGCAGCTCCGAACATGGCGCTGAAGATCATCGACCAGGCGATCCAGGCCTATGGCGGCGGCGGCGTCTCCGACGAAGCCGGGCTTGCCAAGGATTACGCCCACATCCGCACGCTTCGCCTGGCAGACGGTCCGGACGAGGTGCACAATCGCGCCATTGCCAGACTTGAACTTCGGAAGTATGCAAACACGTCGCACTAAGCATGATGCGGAACGCATGGCGTTCGCGCTGACATCGTGCTCAGAATGAAAAAGAGAAATCAGGCTGGCGTGCCAGCCTGATCGCGGGAGCGCCCGACGTGCTCCTTGAAAAATCGAGTTGAGGGAGCGTCACCGTGGCGGACGGCGTCAGGAAAGACGAAGAATTTTCCGGCACAAGGGAAGTCGAGGAGCGCCATCGTATCAACGAGGCGAACCTCGCGGCCTGGATGCAGGAACACGTCGAGGGCTATCAGGGCCCGCTCAAGGTCCTGCAGTTCAAGGGTGGCCAGTCCAACCCGACCTACAAGCTCGAAACCCCCGGCCGCAACTATGTGATGCGCCGCCGTCCGTTCGGTAAATTGTTGCCGTCGGCCCATGCGGTGGATCGCGAGTTCCGCGTCATCGCGGCGCTCGGCAAGCAGAATTTCCCGGTCGCCAAAGCCTACGCGCTGTGCACCGACGATGTGGTGGTCGGCTCGGCCTTCTACATCATGTCGATGGAGGAGGGGCGGGTGTTCTGGGATCCGACGCTGCCGAGCCAGCAGCCCGACGCGCGCCGCAAGATCTTCACCAGCAAGATCGAGACGCTGGCGAAGCTGCACATGCTCGATCCCGAAAAGATCGGCCTCGGCGATTTCGGCAAGCCCGGCAATTATTTTGCGCGCCAGGTCGACCGCTGGACCAAACAGTATCGCGCGTCCGAGACGCAGCACATTCCCGAATTCGAGAAGCTCGCGGAGTGGCTGCCGAAGACGGTGCCGGAGCAGAAGCGCGTCTCGGTCGTGCACGGCGACTATCGCCTCGACAACATGATCTTCCACGCCACGGAGCCGCGGGTGCAGGCGGTGCTCGACTGGGAATTGTCGACGCTCGGCGATCCTATGGCCGACTTCACCTATCTGTTGATGCAGTGGACCATGCCGGGCCTCGCCAATGCCGACCTCAAGGCGTTGAACATTCCGAGCCAGGACGAGGCCGCGCAGATCTACTGCGACGTCACCGGCATGGCTGTGCCGGATCTGAACTGGTACTTCTCCTACAACCTGTTCCGCCTCGCCGGCATCACGCAGGGCATTGCGGGCCGCGTCCGCGACGGCACCGCCGCGAATGCCAAGGCCCTCGAGTCGGCCAAGCGCACCGTGCCGCTGTCGCAGGCGTCATGGGAATACGCGCAGAAGGCCGGCGCAACCTGATCCGAAAACGCGGCGCGATCCCACAAGGCTCGCGCCGCTTCTGCGAGCTGCGGCATGTTTCCGCATTGTAGCCATCTGTGACTTGAGTTCGCTGCGCCGCTTTGGCAAGTCAGTCCGGTCAACGCCCGCCCTCGTCCTGATCGGACACTTTCACCTTGGCCCTTTCCTCGAATCTTCGCGGCAGCCTGTTCATGGCGGCGGCCATGGCCAGCTTCACGGCCAACGACGCCATCACCAAGGCGGTGTCGGCGGAGCTCAACATCGGTGAGATCCTGCTGGTCCGCGGTCTGGTCGCGATGGTGCTGGTCGCAGCACTCGCCTGGTACCGCGACGCGCTGCGCAGCTTCAGCGCACTGCTGATCTGGCCGGTCGGACTGCGCGTGATGGGCGAGATCGGCGGCACGCTGACCTATCTCTCGGCGATTTCGCAGATCCCGCTCGCCAACGCGTCGGCGATCTTCCAGGCAACTGCCGCTCGTTATCACGCTGGGCGCGGCGCTGGTGTTCGGCGAGCCGGTCGGCTGGCGGCGCTGGCTTGCGATCGCGGCTGGCTTCATCGGTGTGCTGGTCATCGTGCGGCCGGGGGCGGAGGGCTTCAGCCAGGCCTCACTCTTGGCGCTGGCGTCGGTCGGCTTCTGTGCGGTGCGCGATCTCGCCACCCGCCGCATCCCGAAAGCGCTGCCGACCGTGTTCATCACGCTGCTCACCACCGTGACGGTGACGACGGCAGGCGCTGCCGTTCTTGTCCCGCTTGGCGGCTGGAAGCCGCCGTCGGGCCACGCCCTCGGCCTGCTGGTGCTGGCCGCGGTGCTGATCCTGATTGGCTATCAGTGCATCATCGTGTCGCTGCGCACAGGCGACATCTCGGCAGTGGCGCCGTTTCGCTATTCGGCACTGCTGTGGGCGATGCTGCTCGGCTATCTCGCCTTCGGCCACCAGCCCGACGTTCAGATGCTCGCGGGCGCTGCGATCATCGTCGCCTCCGGCCTGTACGCCTTCTACCGCGAGCGCAAGCGCGACAAGCTGCGCCCGGCCGCGACGGGGCCGGGCCTGCCGCCGGACGTGTAGGGCGGATTAGCCGAAGGCGCAATCCGCCGTCGTTCAGCGCAAGAGCGGCGGGTTACGCCTTCGGCTAACCCGCCCTACGCTCTGAACATCAGTGAATGCCGGTGAACAGCCGATTCCAGCGCACCGATGCCGGCCAGTGCCACACTTGCCATGCCGGCGCGTCATTGCCGATCGAGAAAAAGATCACCTTGGCTTGCCCGATGAGGTTCTCGAACGGCACGTAACCGACGCCGCCGCGCGCCGGCGGCACGCGGCTGTCGGCCGAGTTGTCGCGGTTGTCGCCCATCGCGAAGAAATGCCCGGGCGGCACGACATAGACCGGCGTGTTGTCGTATTCGGAACGTTCGATGCGATCGAGCGCGTCGTAGCTGACTCCGTTCGGCAGGGTCTCGCGCCAGCGCTTGACGCGGACCGGGCGCGGCCCGTCGTCGCGACCGACATAGTCATCGACCCGCTCGCGCTTGACCGCGGTGCCGTTGATGTACAGCTGCCCGTCGATCATCTGAATGCGATCGCCTGGCAGGCCGATCACGCGCTTGATGAAATCGATCTTGTCGTCGCTCGGCAGCCGGAACACCACGACATCGCCCGGCCTGGGTTCGGAGCCGAAGATACGACCCGAGAACAGCGGCGGTGAGAAGGGCAGGGAGTAGTGCGTATATCCGTAGCTGTATTTCGAGAGAAACAGGTAGTCGCCGACGAGCAACGTCGATTCCATCGACTCGGACGGAATGTTGAAGGACTGGAACAGGAAGGTGCGGATGACCAGCGCGATGATCAGCGCCTGCACGGCCACGCGAAAGGTTTCCGCCACTCCGCCTTGCTGACGTTCCTTCTCGGTCGACATGGTCCCGGGCTCCTGTTTCACGCCCTACGCAGCAGAATATCACTTCGCGCAATGCGCGATCAGCCGCGCGACGAATTCTCCGCAAGCCTCGAGCTGCGACATCTCGACGAATTCATCCGGCGTGTGCGCCTGCGCGATAGAGCCGGGGCCGACCACCACGGACGGCACATCCGCCATGCTGACGAACAGGCTCGCCTCGGTGCCGAACGCGACCTTGGCGTGGTCGTTGCGGCCGGCGAGCTGCTTGGCGAGCGTGACGATCGGCGCGTCCGCCGCGGTGTCGAGCGCGGGGTAGTCGAGAATTTCCTCGAAATCGATGCCACACTCCGGATGCCGCTTGCGCATGTCAGGCTCGATCTCGGCCTTCGCCCAGGCGATGATCGCATCCGTCACGGCTCTGGACTCGGTGATGCCGATGCCGCGGCATTCGAATTCGACGACGCACTGGTCGGGCACGATGTTCAGCGCGGCGCCGCCGCGGACTATGCTGGTGAGCAGGGTCGAGTGCGGAACGTCGTAGAGGCTGTCTCGCTCCGCATCCGCGGCCAGCAGCGCGGCGCGGCGGCGAATTTCGGTGGTCAGATCGGCCGCGTATTCGATGGCGTTGACGCCGTCGGGCGCGATCGAGGAGTGACGGGCGAGCCCGCGGAACGTGGCGCGCACGCCATGCTTGCCCTTGTGGCCGATGATCACCTGCATCCGGGTCGCTCGCCGACGAAACAGCCGAGCGGCCTGATCGGCTTGCGTGCGACGTCGCGCAGCATCGGGCGCACGCCGACGCAACCGATCTCCTCGTCATAGGAGATCGCAAGATTGATCGGCGTCTTCAGATCGGCCGTGAGCATTTCCGGGACCATCGCGAGGCAGACGGCGACAAAGCCCTTCATGTCGGTGGTGCCGCGGCCGTACAGCCGCCCGTCACGCTCGACGAGCTCGAACGGGTTGTGGCTCCAGTCCTGTCCCGCAACCGGCACGACATCGGTATGCCCTGACAGAACCAGCCCGGCTCTGTCCTCGGGGCCGACCGTGACCCACAACGAGGACTTCTGTCCGGTGTCATCGACGATGCGCTGTCCGCTGACGCCAAGCGAGGCGAGGTAGCGCTCGATGTAGTCGATCAGGGGGAGGTTGCTGCGGTCGCTTATGGTGTCAAACGCGACGAGGTCGGCCAAGAGCTTGCGGATACGGTCGGGGCGTTGATTTTGCATTGCCTGTTCGTGTGCGAGGGAGTGTGCAAGGAATTGCTGATGTGCCGGCGATCCTGCCAGCAAAGTATAACAGCTGGTTTGCCTGCCGGGGCCAAGCAATATTCGGACCGCTGCCGGACGTTATTGCGGGTCGACGTCCGTCGTCCCATGTAACGACCGGGAGATCGCCATGATCCAGCAATTGCGCATCTACGAAATCTTCGAGAACAATAAGGCCGCGTTTCATGCCCGGTTCCGCGATCACGCGGCGCGGATCACGACGGGGCGCTACGGTTTCAAATTCGTCAGCATGTGGGAGACGAAATTCGGTGACCGCACCGAGTTCGTGTATTTGCTCGAATGGCCCGACGAGGCGACCAAGATCGCGCAGTGGGCGGCATTCATGGCAGATCCCGAATGGAGCGAGATCAAGCGGGTCACCCATGCCGAGCACGGCCTGATGGTCGGGCAGATCGAGGATCGGTTGCTGGCTCAGGTGGACTATTCGCCGGCACGGGAGCGGAGCCTGTTGCCGGGGTAGGGCGTGCCGTAGAGCGTAGGATGGGTAGAGCGAAGCGAAACCCATCGACTTTGATCCGCGCGGTGAGATGATGGATTTCGCTGCGCTCTACCCATCCTACGGCGCATGGTTGCGTCCTCCGGTGTTGCCCATTCGACACGACGGGCAACTCAACCAAAACCTGTCAATCCCGCGCAGCAAAAATATTTCTTTTTATCAGAAGTGCAACTCAGTGTATAAATCTTCCCGTCTCACCCGATCGAGGGGCGCTTCGCGATCGTCACGAACGCGGTGTGAGATGCGGTGGACGCCGAACGTTGTGACTGACGAGCACACGTGAAGCGGACGGCGAAGTCGTGTGGTCCTGACGCCCTAGCGGCCGGTGTCCCCTTTGCAAAGCGCGTAGCGCTTTTGCGGAAGGCGGTGACAAGCAAGCCCAGTCTCGCCGGGGAGAGCACGAAATAAGCCGTAACCCATCGCGCAGGGAAAGCCGGATTGCACCGGTTACACCTGTGGTCCTACCCCCGAGCTTTCTACCCATTGCTCGGGGCCCATGGGTGCGATCGGCACCCGGCTTTCCCTGCGCCCTCTGTGAACGGAGAGGGTGAAACGAAGAGCAGAACTCGGGCAGATCATGTCGCGAGAATGCGATTGTTTGACTCTCGATGTCGCAACAAATTCGATGTCGTCCTGGCGAAAGCCAGGACCCATTATGCTGGAACGACGAGTCCCCCCTCACAACATCCGCCGCGGAGTATGGGTCCCGGCTTGCGCCGGGACGACGGTGGTGGATGTGGCGCCGTCATGGCGTCATTCGGATTGCGCCGCGAACGGAGAATGCCGTTGCTAAATCGGCTTGCCCGTATACGGCATCGACGCGGTGAGGCCGCCGTCGACCGGGATGGCCTGGCCGTTGACGTAAGACGCCTCGTCGCTCGCCAGGAACAATCCCATTGCGGCGAGTTCGTGCGGTTGACCGGGGCGCTTCAGCGGATTGAGCTGGCCGATCTTGTCCTGGGTGCCGCGCTCCTTGGCACGGTCGAACACCGGTTTGGTCATGCCGGTTTCGATCAGGCCCGGGCAGACCGCGTTGATGCGCACGCCGGTGCCGGAGAGCGAGTAGGCGGTGGTCTGCACCAGGCTGATGACGCCGGCCTTGCTCGCGCCGTAGGGATGTCCGCTGGCGCCGGACTTCAGGCCCGCGACGGATGCGGTGCAGACGATCGAGCCGGAACCCTGCTTGGTCATGTGCGGGATCGAATGCTTGATCGCGAGGAACGGGCCGATCAGATTGACGCGCAGCACCTCCTGCCAATGTTCCGGAGTCTGGTCGGCGAGCGGCACGAGGCCGCCGCTGACGCCGGCATTGGCCCAGATCGCATCGAGCTTGCCGTATTTCGAAACCGCCTTCTCGATGAAGGCCTTCACGTCGCTCTCCGAGCCGGCATCGGCGGTGACGGCTTCGACCGTGCCGCCGGCATCGCGCACCAGCTTCGCGGTCTCGTTGACGCCATCGGTGCGATCGACCGCGATCAGCTTGGCGCCTTCTTTGGTGAACAGCAGCGAGGCGGCGCGGCCGATGCCGCTTCCTGCGCCGGTGATGATGACGGATTTGCCTTCGAGGCGGCCCATGATTTTCTCCCTGTTCACATGGTTAGTTCGAGTGATCCTTGGCGCGTCTGCCGCGCGACGGAATTCAAACAAAATTTCAAACGTCAGAAGCACTTGAGACGATGTGCGGCGTGACGTACAGCGTGACGGGACAGTATTGAAGGGCTCATCCGATGTCCAATCCAGAGAAGCCTAACGTGACGGTGACGCGGTGGTGGTGGGTTCGTCATGCGCCGGTGCGCAGCGACGGCGGCAACATCTACGGGCAGGAGGATATCGACTGCGACACCGGCGATGTCGAAGTCTTCGAGGCGGTCGCCAAGATGCTGCCGCGCAACGCCGTGTGGTATTCGAGCAATCTGAAGCGCACGCACAAGACCGCGGATGCGATCTGGGCCGCCGGGTATCCGAAGCCCGAAAGCATGACGCAGGAGCGCGACTTCGCCGAGCTGCATCTCGGCCGGTGGCAGGGCATGAACCGCGCCGCGTTTCTCGCCAGCCGCCCGCCCGGCAGCATGTGGTTCGCCGACGTCAACGAGCCTGCGCCCGGCGGCGAGAGCTTCATGGATCTCTACACCCGCGTCTGCCGCACCATCGTGCGGATCACCGCCGCGGAGGCCGGCAAGGACATCATCGCGGTCGGCCATGGCGGCGTGATCAGGGCCGCGGTCGGGCTTGCGCTCGGCGGCCAGCCGGATCGGGGCCTGTCGTTTGATATCGACAATGTCTCGGTGACGCGGCTCGATCACATCGCGGCGCCCAACGTGTCGATGTGGCGGCTGCCAATGGTGAACCAGCAGCCCTGGATCGCCGACCCCAGGCACGCCGCGATGCACCAGCCGTCCGGACCCGAAGTCAGGCCGGCGAGCAAGCTTGCGTGATTGCCGCTATCGGAACACCGGAACGCTGCCTAAGCTGAACACAGAATTCAAACGCCTTACATCAGGGAGAGAAACATGACCTTGTTCGACATGAAGGGAAAAGTCGCCGTCATCACCGGTTCGACGCGCGGCATCGGGCTCGCCATTGCCGAGCGGATGGCCGAGCACGGCGCCAAGGTCGTGATCTCCTCGCGCAAGGCCGACGTCTGCGAGCAGGTCGCGGGCGACATCAACGGCAAGTTCGGCAAGGGCACCGCGGTCGCGATCGCCGCCAACATCTCGTCAAAGGAAAACCTGCAAAATCTGGTCGACGAGAGCAATCGCGCCTTCGGCAACATCGACGTGCTGGTCTGCAACGCGGCGTCGAACCCGTATTACGGTCCGCTTGCCGGCATCTCCGACGATCAGTTCCGCAAGATCCTCGACAACAACATCGTCGCCAACAACTGGCTGATCTCGATGGTGGTGCCGCAGATGATCGAGCGCAAGGACGGCTCCATCATCATCGTGTCCTCGATCGGCGGCTTGAAGGGCTCGACCGTGCTCGGCGCTTACGCGATCTCGAAGGCCGCCGACATGCAACTCGCGCGCAACCTCGCCTGCGAATATGGCAAGCACAATATCCGCGTGAACTGCATCGCGCCGGGCCTGATCAAGACCGACTTCGCCAAGGCGCTGTGGGACAATCCGGACACGCTGAAGGCCTCGACCGCGCGCTCGCCGCTGCTGCGGATCGGCGTGCCGGACGAGATCGCGGGCGCCGCCGTGTTGATGGGCTCGCGCGCCGGCGACTTCCTCACCGGCCAGACCATCGTGATCGACGGCGGCGCGACGATCAGCTGACGCAAAGCGTCATCCCGGGGCGCGCGTCAGCGCGAACCCGGGATCTCGAGCCGCAATGACTTCACTCCACCGCCGCATACACGCCGTTGCGCACCAGCGAGCGGGTATATTCGCGCTGGCCCGGACCCTGCATCATGAAGACCGCGATCAGGTCTTCGCGCGGATCGATCCAGAAGAACGTGCCGGCCATGCCGCTCCAGAAGTACTGGCCGACCGAGCCGGAGAACGGCGCGATGCCCTGCTGCATGCGCACGGCGAAGCCGAGGCCGAAACTGTGGCCGGGCGACACCAGCGTGCCCTGGACCTTGACGCCGGCGCCGAGGTGATCGGAGGCCATGAATTCGAGCGTCTTGCGGCCGATGATCCTGGTGCCGTCGAGCGAGCCGCCGCCCAGCAGCATCTGCGCGAAGCGCGCATAGTCCATCGTGGTCGAAACAAGTCCGCCGCCGCCGGATTCCATCGCCGGCTTCTCCAGCATGTTGAACAGCTGCACCTTCTCGTTGGTCCAGGGATCGTTCGCAAAAGCCTCGGCGAGACGGCCGGCATTGGCTTCCCCGGTGTGGAAGGCGGTCTCGTTCATCTGCAGCGGCGAGAGGATGCGCTCAGCGAAGAACGCGCCGAGCGTCTTGCCGCTGACGACTTCGATGATGCGGCCGAGGATGTCGGTGGAGCGGCTGTAGTTCCACTCGGCGCCGGGCTGGCAGATCAGCGGCATGCCGGCGAGCATGGTGGCGTGCTCGGCATTGGTGATCTTGCGGCTGCGCAGCCGCGACTGCTGGTAGAGCTGCTGCACCGGGCCGTTGCCGGTGTGGTCGTAGGTGAGGCCAGAGGTGTGGCGCAGCAGGTCCTGGATCGTCATCTGCCGCTGCACGGGGACCAGCTCGAGCTTGCCGTTGTGCTCGACTCCGACCTTGGTCTCGGCGAATTCGGGGATGAACTTCGCGACGGGGTCGTTGAGCAGGAAGTGGCCGTCCTCCAGCAGCATCATGATGCCGACCGAGACGATCGGCTTGGTCATCGAGAAGATGCGGAAGATCGTGTCATGCGTCATCGGCGCGGAGGCCGCCGGGCTTTGCCGCCCGATCGCATCGAACCAGCCGATCTGGCCGCGCCGCGCCACCAGCACCGTGAAGCCGGGCGCGGTTCCCTTGTCGACCTCGCGCTTGAAGGTGTCGGACAGTGCCTGCAGCCGCGTGCTCGACAGTCCGATCGATTCGGGTTTGGCGAGGGGGAGGGACGGGGTGGTTTGGCTGGCGGGCTGCTTGGTGGCGGTCTGGGCGTTCATGGTCTCTCCCGGGTTCTTGATTCTTGATTCTTGCGGCGGAGCGCCGACGTGGAGTGATGGCGGAAGTCTGGCGCATAAGTTTTGCAATGAACAGAAGCTTCACCGGTTCGCCCTTGCAAACCGGCCATGCCCTGTGCTTGAAACGGCGCGAACCGGCGGCGACGCTGGTTCCCTGCAGGAGTGTAGCTCAATTGGTAGAGCACCGGTCTCCAAAACCGGGGGTCGCAGGTTCGAGCCCTGCCACTCCTGCCAGCTTTTACCCAATTATTTGAATGTGTTGGCCGAGGTCTTGGACCCCGGCCATGATTGTATTCACTCACTTGATGAGCGGGCAGCCGCCGTCCTTCATCGGCCGGAACGCCTGGTCGCCGGGCACCTCGGCGAGCACCTTGTAGTAATCCCACGGCGCCTTCGATTCCTCAGGTCTTTTGACCTCGAACAGGAACATCGAGTGCACCATGCGGCCGTCCTCGCGCACCACGCCGTTGTCGGAGAAGGCGTCGCGGACCGGGGTCGCGCGCATCTTCGCCAGCACCGGCTTGGTCTCCTTGGTACCGGCCGCCTGCACGGCGTTGAGGTAGTGCAGGGTGGCGCTGTAGGTCGCGGCCTGGTTCATCGTCGGCATCCGCTTCATGCGCTCGAAGAAGCGCTTGCCGAAGGCGCGGGTGCGGTCGTTGAGATCCCAGTAGTAGGCCTCGGTGATGATCAGGCCCTGCGCGAGCTTGAGCCCGAGGCTGTGGATATCAGAGATGAACATCACGATCCCAGCCAGATTCTGCCCGCCCGCGACGATGCCGAACTCGGCGGCCTGCTTGATCGCGTTGATGGTGTCGCCGCCGCCATTGGCCAGGCCGATGATCTTGGCCTTCGAGGCCTGCGCCTGCAGCAGGAACGAGGAGAAGTCCGGCGTGTTGAGCGGATGCCGGGCGCTGCCGAGCACCTTGCCGCCGGCGGCGCGGACCACGTCGCCGGTGTCGCGCTCGATCGAATGGCCGAACACGTAGTCGGCGGTGATGAAGAACCAGCTGTCGCCACCGTTCTTCACGATCGCACTGCCGACGGTGTGGGCGTTGGCGTAGGTGTCGTAGGTCCAGTGCAGCGTGTAGGGCGAACAGGACTTGCCCGTGATGTCGGAGCTCGCCGCATCCGTCACGATCATGATCTTCTCGAACCGCTTCGACATCTCCATGCCGGCGAGTGCGGTCGCCGAGGTCGGCATGTCGATGATCATGTCGACGTTCTCGGCCTCGTACCATTTGCGGGTGATGGTGGCGGCGACGTCGGCCTTGTTGAGGGCGTCGGCGGTGACGAGCTCGATCGGCTTGCCGAACATCGAGCCGCCGAACTCCTCAATCGCCATCTTGGTGGCTTCGACATTCCCGGCGCCGCCGATGTCCGAATAGACCGACTGGAAATCGGTCAGCACGCCGATCTTGAGCGGCGTCTGTTGCGCGAGAGCGGGACCCGCCAGCACGGCGGCGATCAGGCCGGCGGCGGACAGACTCGTGACGATGGATTTCATGGTGATGCGCCTCCCCAGGGTGTTCTTATCGGCTTGTCCGACAAAGCTAGATTTGCTCGGTTCCGGTGTCAATTCCGGCCGACCAGGTGCGACAATCCGGCCCAGAATTGCCTATTTGACGCTACAAAGGCCTTCGCTTATCCTTTGTCCGACAAACGACAATGGGGAGCCCGAGGTGCCCGCCACGCCGCTGTTCCGGCGCATCGATGTCGCGCCGGCCTATCAGAAGGTCGCGGACGCGATCGAACGCGAGATCATCAACGGCCGGATCAGGCCGGGCGAGCCGATCGGCACCGAGCAGCAGCTGGTCGCGCAGTTCGGCGTCAACCGCTCGACGGTGCGCGAAGGCATTCGCGTGCTCGAGGAAGGCGGGCTGATCCGCCGCGATTCCAGCCGCCGCTTGCAGGCCTGCCTGCCGCGCTACAACAAGCTCGCCACGCGGCTGTCGCGCGCGCTGATCCTGCACGAGGTGACGTTCCGCGAATTGTTCGAGACGTCGATGACGCTGGAGGTCGCGAGCGTTGAGGGCGCGGTGGAGCGCGCGACCGAGGCGAACATCGCCGAGCTCGCCGGCAATCTCGAACGCAGTGCTGTGGTGGTCGGCAATCCCGCCGGTCTCGCCGAGCTCGATGCGGAATTCCATGTGCTGATGGCCAAGGCCTCGCAGAACCGCGTGCTGCAGCTCGCCCGCGAGCCCGCCGCGCAGCTGTTCTTTCCGACCACCGAGATGATCGTCGGCGGTGTGCCGGAAGGCGGCGCGCGCCTGCTCGAGGCGCATCGCCACATCCTCGATGCGATCAAGCGGCGCGACAAGGCGGCCGGCGTCTTGTGGACCCGGCGGCATTTGCAGGACTGGCGGCGCGGCTTCGAGAAGATCGCCTCGCTCGATCGTTCGGTCGAGCACACCTACATGGAACACGCTTACGCCGCCCGGGAGTAGGGACGGCAAGGCGAAGACGAGACAACGACAAGAAGCACATTCGGGAGGGACTTTATGAGCGGAGACATCGCAGCAACCATCCAGCGCGCCCGCGAGCACAGCATCGGCGATCTGCTGCGCCGGTCGGCCAAGCGCTACCCCAACAAGACCGCGCTGATCTGCGGCGAGGTGAGCTGGACCTTCGCGGAGGTGGACGCGATCTGCAATCGGCTCGGGCGCGGCTTGCTCGGCCTTGGCGTTGCGAAGGGCGATCGTGTTGCGGTGCTGTCGCGCAACTCGCACGGCTTCGCCGCGCTGCGTTTCGCAGTGGCGCGGATCGGCGCGATCCTGGTGCCGATCAACTTCATGCTCAATCCCGACGAGATCAATTTCATCCTCGCCAACTCCGGGGCGAAGCTGCTCGCGGTCGGCCCCGATTTCGTGGAGACCGCGCACGCTGCCGCCGCCAAGGGCTCGGCGGTTGAAACCCTGATCTGGCTGCCGGGCGAAGACCCGGCCACCGCGCCCGACGGCATCACGACGTTCGACAGTCTGCTGCACAGCGACGCGTCGGCGCCGGAGGTGTCGGTGGACAGCCGCGATCCCGCGCAGATCATCTACACCAGCGGCACGGAATCGCTGCCGAAGGGCGCAATCCTCACCCATGAAGCCGTGATGTGGCAGTATGTCAGCTGCATCATCGACGGCGGCATGGCGACCGACGACACCGTGCTGCACGCGCTGCCGCTGTATCATTGCGCGCAGCTCGACGTCTTCCTGGGGCCCGCGATCTATCTCGGCGCCACCAGTCTCATTACCGGCAAGCCGGTGCCCGAAAATGTCCTGGCGCTGATCGCGGCCCACAAGATCAATTCGTTCTTCGCGCCGCCGACGATCTGGATCGCGATGCTGCGCTCGGGCGCGTTCGATCGCACTGATCTCTCGACCCTGCGCAAGGGCTATTACGGCGCCTCGATCATGCCGGTCGAGGTGCTGCTCGAATTGCAGCGCCGGCTGCCCGATGTGAAGTTCTGGAATTTCTACGGCCAGACCGAGATCGCGCCGCTCGCGACCGTGCTGGCGCCGGAGCACCAGCTGCCGAAGGCCGGCTCAGCCGGCAAGCCCGCGATCAATGTCGAGACGCGGGTGGTCAGGCCGGACATGACCGACGTCCAGGTGGGCGAGGTCGGTGAGATCGTGCACCGCTCGCCGCATCTCTTGTCCGGTTACTACAATGATCCGGTCAAGACCGCGGCGGCATTTGCCGGCGGCTGGTTTCATTCCGGCGATCTCGCGACTGTCGATGCCGACGGCTACATCACGGTCGTCGATCGCGTGAAGGACATGATCAAGAGCGGCGGCGAGAATGTCGCAAGCCGCGAGGTCGAGGAGATGATCTACCGGCTGCCTGCAGTGTCGGAGGTCGCGGTGGTCGGGCTGCCCGATCCGCGATGGATCGAGGCGGTGACCGCGATCGTGGTGGCCAAGGCGGGCGAGAGCCTCGATGCCGAGGCGGTGATCAAGCACTGCGCGGCGTCGATGGCCCATTTCAAGGTGCCGAAGCGGGTCATCTTCGTCGATGCCCTGCCGAAGAACCCGAGCGGCAAGCTGCTCAAACGCGAGCTGCGCCAGCGCTACGTCGCCGGCGCCACGCTGGATCAGGCGGTCCAGAAGAGCTTTGCCGGGTGATCCACCCGGCCGCCGCGGTGGACGGCCGGGGCAACGGACCTCGTAACCATCAGCCTAAGTCCTTGATTCGAGGGGCCCCGTTCCGGTCCGCCGCAGACGCGGCCGGGGTGGGCGCGACCCCGCCGACCTTGACCTTTGGCCGGTGTCGCAGTAGATACCCGGCACTCGCAGCCGGCCCGCTTTGATCGCGGATATCCGGCGCGGCCTAATTCCCCGAACATTCGAGCTCGTTTATCGGCTCAACCTTCCAAACGAGGGCTGGGTCCGCAAGATCGGCTGTTCGGATTCCTTGAAACGTTGCAAATCGTCCGGAGACGGACGCGGATCTCACGATGGCTTTCAGCCCGTTCAAATTCCTGCAGGAAGTGCGCTCGGAGACCGCCAAGGTCACCTGGCCGACGCGCCGCGAGACGACCATCACGACCATCATGGTGTTCGTGATGGTGGCGCTGGCCTCGATCTTCTTCTTCGCCGCGGACCAGGTCATCCGCTACCTCATCACCCTGGTACTGGGCATCCACTGATGAGCATGGGAACTCAATTGATGGACAAGCGCTGGTACATCGTTCACGCCTATTCGAACTTCGAGAAGAAGGTCGCGGAATCGATCCGCGAGCAGGCCAAGCAGCGCGGGCTGGAAGAGCTGTTCGAGCAGGTGCTGGTGCCGACCGAGAAGGTCACCGAGGTGCGTCGCGGCCGCAAGATCGACGCCGAGCGCAAGTTCTTCCCGGGCTATGTGCTGGTGAAGATGAAGCTGACCGACGAGGCGTTCCATCTGATCAAGAACACCCCGAAGGTGACCGGCTTCCTCGGCGCGGAAAACAAGCCGATGCCGATCTCGGAATCTGAGGCGATGCGGATCCTGCACCAGGTGCAGGAGGGCGTGGAGCGTCCGAAGGCGTCGGTGTCGTTCGAAATCGGCGAGAACGTGCGCGTGGCCGACGGCCCGTTCGCCTCGTTCTCCGGCGTGGTGGAAGAAATCGACGAGGCGCGCTCGCGCGTGAAGGTCGCGGTGTCGATCTTCGGCCGTGCGACCCCCGTGGAACTGGAATTCGGTCAGGTCGAAAAGGTGGTCTGACCGGACGGCGTGGGGTATATGCCCCGCGTCAAGTGAGAGGCCGTGGGAGGGAGGAGGCGGTCGCCAGCCCCTTCAACCGAACCACGGAACCTGAAACCGCCGGCACCGTCCGGCACAACAGGAGTGATAAATGGCAAAGAAAGTGACCGGATACCTGAAGCTTCAGGTCCCGGCCGGTGCGGCGAATCCTTCGCCCCCGATCGGCCCCGCGCTTGGTCAGCGCGGTCTCAACATCATGGAGTTCTGCAAGGCGTTCAACGCGCAGACCCAGAAGGAAGAGAAGAATACCCCAATCCCGGTGGTGATCACGATCTATGCCGATCGTTCGTTCACCTTCGAGATGAAGACGCCCCCGATGTCGTTCTTCCTCAAGCAGGCTGCCAAGATCCAGTCCGGCTCGAAGGCGCCGGGCCGCGACAAGGCCGGCGCGGTGACCAAGGCGCAGGTGCGCGAGATCGCCGAGAAGAAGATGAAGGACTTGAATTGCGACACCATTGAATCGGCCATGAAGATGGTCGAGGGCTCTGCCCGTTCGATGGGTCTGGAAGTTGCGGGGTAACGGGCCATGTCAATCGGAAAGCGTTTGAAGAAGGCCCGCGAGGGCGTCGACCGCGAGAAGCTCTACCCGCTCGCGGACGCCATCAAGATGGTCAAGGAGCGCGCCAAGTCGAAGTTCGACGAGACGATCGAGATCGCGATCAATCTCGGCGTCGACCCGCGCCACGCCGACCAGATGGTCCGCGGCGTCGTCAATCTGCCGAACGGAACCGGCCGTACGCTGCGCGTCGGCGTGTTCGCGCGCGGCGCCAAGGCTGAGGAAGCCAAGGCCGCCGGTGCCGACGTCGTCGGTGCCGAAGACTTGGTCGAGAAGGTGCAGGGCGGTGCGATCGACTTCGATCGTTGTATCGCCACTCCCGACATGATGCCGCTGGTCGGCCGCCTCGGTAAGGTGCTCGGACCGCGCGGCATGATGCCGAACCCGAAGATCGGCACCGTGACCATGGACGTCACCAACGCCGTGAAGGGCGCCAAGGGCGGCTCGGTCGAGTTCCGCGTCGAGAAGGCCGGCATCGTGCAGGCCGGCATCGGCAAGGCCTCGTTCTCCGAGGACAAGCTGGTCGAGAACGTCAAGGCGCTCGCCGACGCGGTCTCCAAGGCGAAGCCGGCGGGTTCCAAGGGCACCTACATCCAGCGCGTGGCGGTTTCCTCCACCATGGGCCCGGGCGTGAAGGTCGAGCCGGGCACGATCCTCGGCTGAGGTCTCAGGCCGTGACGAGATAGACAGGGGCGGGATCGGGCAACCGGTTCCGCCCTTTGTTTTGCCGGAGCGTTTCGCGCGAAGTGGCTACCGGCTCGCGTAAAGAAAACGCGCCAAAACAAGTATCCAGAGCCGGAGTCCGATTCAATCGGAGTGCAAAAGGCTCCAGGTGAAGCCTCTCGCAGGAAACAACAACAATGCCCGATAAGGTCCTGGTCTATTCGCGCTTTCCCAGAAACGAGCTGGTGCGCTTCGGCGAGCGCTACGAGCTGCTGAATGCCGCGGGCAAGCGGCCGACCGAGATGTTTTCGGCGGCGGAGCTTGGCGAGATCCGGGCGCTGATCACATCGGGTGGGACGACACTTGGCGGCGAGGCGATGGACCTGCTGCCGAAGCTTGGCGCGATCATCTGCTACGGCACCGGCTATGAGGGGATCGATCTTGCCGCCGCCGCCAAGCGCGGAATTGCGGTCGGCCACAGCCCCGGCGCCAATGCCGCATCGGTTGCCGACATCGCGGTGACGCTGATGCTGGCGGCTACGCGCCGCCTGCCGGTCGCCGACAACTATGTCCGCAGCGGCGACTGGATCGCCGCCAAGCCGTCGCCGATGATGCGGCCGCAGGCCGGCATGCGCGGCCGCAAGGTCGGCGTGTATGGTCTCGGCGAGATCGGCCGCAAGATCGCAGCGCGGGTCGCGGCGTTCGAAACCGAGGTCGGCTACTTCAGCCGATCACGGCAGGACGTGCCGTATCAGCACTTTCCGAGCCTCGAGGCGCTCGCCGACTGGTGCAGTGTGCTGATGATCGCGGTGCGCGCCGGCGCGGACACGGTTCACGCCGTCAATGCCGACATCCTGCGCCGACTCGGCACCAGCGGGATCGTCGTCAATACCTCGCGCGGCTCCGTCATCGACCAGAGGGCGCTGGTGGCGGCACTGACCGATGGCTCAATCGCCGGCGCCGGCCTCGACGTGTTCGCCAAGGAGCCGCACGCGCCGGACGTACTGACGGCGCTGCCGAACGTCGTGCTGTCGCCGCATATCGGCGGCCACACCCTGGAATCGCACCTGGCGATGCAGGACTGCGTGCTCGCCAATCTCGAGGCGTTCTTCGTCGGCAAGCCGCTGCCGTTTGAGGTAAGGGGCGCCTGAGCGGCTGCCGGTTCCGGCCTCGGAACCGGTTCCCGGCCGCAATGTGAAACTGGTCTGAAATTTGCTCTTGGCAAGTAGCGCGGGACCGGTTACATAGCGGCTTCCGGGCGTGCTGGCACTTGCTGGCATGTCTGTGCTCGCATTCCGAAAACCTGAGGTGATAGGAGATCATTCCTTTCCGCATGCCCGCAAGGATGCTCGAAAGGAAGGAGAACCCATCGCCTCCGACGGAATGAGAGCAGAGGCCTTCAGCGTGCTGAAGTGCCTCGATCCTGTCCGAGACTGCAGGCGCCCGAGAGAACTTCGTGTTTTCAACGGCTTAATCGCATGGCCTGCATAGACGGGTGAAGACCGGATTTCGCACTCCATGTCGCGGCCTGTTCGCGGCTGGGAGGCTGATTTGGTTCGAACCTCGACAGCCCATGGCCGCAAGGCTCTGGGAGGGCAGGCTTCTAGATGTCGTCTTGCCCGGCATGTCCGAAGGGTCTTGCGCCCAGCGGATCAGGTTTAGGGCGGGACGATGGGTGCAACCCGGCGGTCCTGTCCTCGCGGAGAGGCCGCCAACCGGAAAGAGCTTGCTGTGGAACGAGCGGCAAAAAAAGAGGCGGTCGGACAGCTCAACGAGGCCTTCAAGGCCACGAGCGTCGCGATCGTCGCTCACTATTCCGGCCTCACCGTGGCCCAGATGCAGAAGCTGCGCATGCAGATGAAGCAGGCGGGTGCGTCGGTGAAGGTCTCGAAGAACCGTCTCGCCAAAATTGCTCTTGAAGGCACTGACGTCGCTGCCATCGGTTCCCTGCTGAAGGGGCCGACTGTGATCGCTACTTCGGACGATCCGGTCGCGGCGCCAAAGGTTGCCGTCGAATTCGCCAAGACGAACGAAAAGTTCGTCATTCTCGGCGGCTCGATGGGTAAAACCGTCCTGAATGTCGACAGCGTGAAGGCGCTTGCCTCACTGCCGTCGCTCGACGAACTGCGCAGCAAGATCGTGGGCCTCCTCGTGGCGCCGGCGACCAAGCTTGCTCAGCTGTCGAACGCGCCCGCGGCCAAGCTCGCACGCGTCATCCAGGCTCATGCCTCAAAGAGCGAAGCGGCCTGACCCTTCGCTAATCTCAAAACCTGGTTCGAACCAAACGTTTAAGGAAACAGATCAATGGCTGACTTGCAGAAAATCGTCGACGACCTCTCGAGCCTCACCGTGCTCGAAGCCGCCGAACTCGCCAAGCTCCTCGAAGAAAAGTGGGGCGTGTCTGCCGCTGCCGCCGTGGCGGTTGCTGGCCCGGCTGCCGGCGGTGCTGCCGCTGCTCCGGCTGAAGAGAAGACCGACTTCACCGTCGTGCTGGCTGCCGCCGGCGACAAGAAGATCGAAGTCATCAAGGAAGTCCGCGCCATCACCGGCCTGGGCCTGAAGGAAGCCAAGGACCTCGTCGAAGGCGCTCCGAAGCCCGTCAAGGAAGGCGTCAACAAGGACGAAGCCGACAAGATCAAGGCCCAGCTCGAGAAGGCTGGCGCCAAGGTCGAACTCAAGTAATGCGCAATCCGGGAGCGCCGCAGGGCGCTCCCGGGCCGTGCAAGCGGCGTGCGACAGGTTGTCGCGCGGCGCGCCGGACACAAAAAAGTGTGGGGATCCGTGGACTTAACCCTCGAATCTCCTTTATTGCCATCCCATATCGGGTTGGCAGCAGAAAAACACGGTAGGCGGCGGGGGCGGCAGGGCACCCGGCGGAAGCCGTTGGGAGACAGTCAGATTTCGGGCTTTTTCAGTCCGTAAAGCGGAGCGTTTGGACGAGCGGGTGCAGTGATGCGCCTCGCGCGTCGTTTTGCGTTTTGGAGGTGATGGGGCCGGGCCGGGGATTTAATTCCTGACTTTGCGCTTCGTTCCTTTGGGACGATTCGAAATTCAACCCGGGGGCGATGGCAATCGCGTCCCGGAAGGTTCGCCCCACAAAGGCGACGAAAATGAGAGGCCACGATGGCGCAGCAGACATTCACCGGTCGCAAACGCGTACGCAAGTTTTTCGGTCACATCAAGGAAGTCGCCGAGATGCCGAACCTCATCGAGGTTCAGAAGGCATCCTACGACCAGTTCCTGATGGTTGACGAGCCGGCCGGCGGTCGCCTCGACGAGGGCCTGCAGGCGGTGTTCCGCTCGGTATTTCCGATCTCGGATTTTTCGGGCACCTCGATGCTCGAATTCGTCCGCTACGAGTTCGAACAGCCGAAATATGACGTCGACGAGTGCCGCCAGCGCGGCATGACCTTCGCTGCGCCGCTCAAGGTGACGCTGCGCCTCATCGTGTTTGATATCGACGAGGAAACCGGCGCCAAGTCGGTGAAGGACATCAAGGAGCAGGACGTCTACATGGGCGATATCCCGCTCATGACGATGAACGGCACCTTCGTCGTCAACGGCACCGAGCGCGTCATCGTCTCGCAGATGCACCGTTCGCCCGGCGTGTTCTTCGACCACGACAAGGGCAAGACCCATTCGTCCGGCAAGCTGTTGTTTGCCGCGCGCGTGATTCCGTATCGCGGTTCCTGGCTCGACATCGAGTTCGACGCCAAGGACATCGTGTTCGCGCGCATCGACCGCCGCCGCAAGCTGCCCGTGACCTCACTGATGTACGCGCTCGGTCTCGACGGCGAGCAGATCCTGTCGACCTTCTACAAGAAGATCACCTACAAGCGGACCAAGGACGGTTGGCGCGTGCCGTTCGATGCCAACCGATTCCGCGGCTACTCGACCATCAACGACCTGATCGACGCCGACACCGGCAAGGTGGTGCTCGAGGCCGGCAAGAAGCTGACCGTGCGCAGCGCGCGCCAGATGCAGGAAAAGGGCCTGAAGGCGCTCCGGATGTCGGACGAGGAGCTCGTCGGCAACTATCTCGCCGAGGATCTCGTCAACCCGAAGACCGGTGAGATCTACGCCGAAGCCGGCGAGGAGATCACCGAGAAGTCGCTCAAGGTGCTGAACGAGCAGGGCTACAAGGACCTGCCGCTGCTCGACATCGACCACGTCAATGTCGGCGCCTATATCCGCAACACGCTCTCGGCCGACAAGAACTTGACGCGTGAGGACGCGCTGTTCGACATCTACCGCGTGATGCGTCCGGGCGAGCCGCCGACGCTGGATTCGGCGCAGGCGATGTTCCAGTCGCTGTTCTTCGATGCCGAGCGCTACGACCTCTCCGCGGTCGGCCGCGTCAAGATGAACATGCGCCTCGAGCTCGATGCGCCCGACACCCATCGCACGCTGCGCAAGGAAGACATCCTGGCGGTCATCAAGACGCTGGTCGACCTGCGCGACGGCAAGGGCGAGATCGACGACATCGACCACCTCGGCAACCGCCGGGTGCGTTCGGTCGGCGAGCTGATGGAGAACCAGTACCGGATCGGCCTGCTCCGCATGGAGCGCGCCATCAAGGAGCGCATGTCGAGCGTCGATATCGACACCGTGATGCCGCAGGACCTGATCAACGCCAAGCCCGCGGCTGCCGCGGTGCGCGAGTTCTTCGGTTCCTCGCAGCTGTCGCAGTTCATGGACCAGACCAACCCGCTGTCGGAGATCACCCACAAGCGGCGCCTGTCGGCGCTTGGCCCGGGCGGTCTGACCCGCGAGCGTGCCGGCTTCGAAGTCCGCGACGTGCATCCGACGCATTACGGCCGTATCTGCCCGATCGAAACGCCGGAAGGTCCGAACATCGGTCTGATCAACTCGCTGGCGACGTTCGCGCGCGTCAACAAGTACGGCTTCGTCGAGACGCCCTATCGCAAGATCAAGGACGGCCGGGTCACCGACGAGGTGGTCTATCTGTCGGCGATGGAAGAGGGCCGCTACCGCGTCGCGCAGGCCAACGTGCCGCTCGATGCCAAGGGCCGCTTCACCGACGATCTGGTGGTCTGCCGTCATGCCGGCGAAGTGCTGCCGGTGACGCCGGACAAGGTCGACTACATGGACGTGTCGCCGAAGCAGCTGGTTTCGGTCGCAGCAGCGCTGATCCCGTTCCTCGAGAACGACGACGCCAACCGCGCGCTGATGGGCTCGAACATGCAGCGCCAGGCGGTACCGCTGGTTCGCGCCGAGGCGCCGTTCGTCGGCACCGGCATGGAAGGCGTGGTCGCCCGTGACTCGGGCGCGGCGATTGCCGCGCGCCGCTCGGGCGTGATCGACCAGATCGACGCCACCCGCGTCGTGATCCGCGCCACCGAGGATCTCGATCCGACCAAGTCGGGCGTCGATATCTACCGGCTGATGAAGTACCAGCGCTCCAACCAGTCGACCTGCATCAACCAGCGTCCGCTGGTGAAGGTCGGCGATATCGTCAAGAAGGGCGACATCATCGCCGACGGTCCGTCGACCGATCTCGGCGAGCTCGCGCTCGGCCGCAACGTGCTGGTCGCGTTCATGCCGTGGAACGGCTACAACTTCGAAGACTCGATCCTGCTCTCCGAGCGGATCGTGAAGGACGACGTCTTCACCTCGATTCACATCGAGGAGTTCGAGGTGATGGCCCGCGACACCAAGCTCGGGCCTGAGGAAATCACCCGCGACATTCCGAACGTTTCGGAAGAAGCGTTGAAGAACCTCGACGAAGCCGGTATCGTCTACATCGGTGCGGAAGTTCGCGCCGGCGACATCCTGGTCGGCAAGATCACGCCGAAGGGCGAGAGCCCGATGACGCCGGAAGAGAAGCTGCTGCGCGCCATCTTCGGCGAGAAGGCCTCCGACGTCCGCGATACCTCGCTGCGCGTGCCTCCGGGCGTGCAGGGCACCATCGTGGAAGTCCGCGTGTTCAACCGTCACGGCGTCGACAAGGACGAGCGTGCGCTGGCGATCGAGCGGGAAGAGATCGAGCGTCTGGCCAAGGACCGCGACGACGAGCAGGCGATCCTGGACCGCAACGTCTACAACCGCCTCGCCGAGCTCCTGGAGAACCGCCAGGGCATCGCCGGTCCGAAGGGCTTCAAGAAGGATACCAAGATCACCCGTGCGGTGCTCGACGAGTATCCGAAGTCGCAGTGGTGGCTGTTCGCCTCGCCGAACGACAAGCTGATGGCCGAGATCGAGGCCATGCGGAAGCAGTACGACGAGTCGAAGAAGGGCCTCGAGCAGCGCTTCCTCGACAAAGTCGAGAAGCTGCAGCGTGGCGACGAGTTGCCGCCCGGCGTGATGAAGATGGTCAAGGTCTTCGTCGCGGTGAAGCGCAAGATCCAGCCCGGCGACAAGATGGCCGGCCGTCACGGCAACAAGGGCGTGGTGTCGAAGATCGTGCCGATCGAGGACATGCCGTTCCTCGAGGACGGAACGCACGCCGACATCGTGCTCAATCCGCTCGGCGTGCCTTCGCGCATGAACGTCGGTCAGATCCTTGAGACCCATCTCGGTTGGGCTTGCGCCGGCCTCGGCAAGCGCATCGGCCAGACCATCGACGCCTACTATCAGAAGCAGGATCTCAAGCCGCTGCGCGAGACCCTGAAGAAGATCTATGGCGAGGATGAAACCATCAAGTCGCTGAACGACAACGAGCTGGTCGAACTCGGCCGCAATCTGAGCCACGGCGTGCCGATCGCAACGCCGGTGTTCGACGGCGCCAAGGAAGCCGACATCGAGGAGATGCTGAAGCTCGCGGGCTTCGACGCCTCCGGCCAGTCGACCGTCTATGACGGCCGCACCGGCGATGCGTTCGATCGCAAGGTGACGATGGGCTACATCTACATGCTCAAGCTGCACCATCTCGTGGACGACAAGATCCACGCACGTTCGATCGGTCCGTACTCGCTCGTCACCCAGCAGCCGCTGGGCGGCAAGGCGCAGTTCGGCGGCCAGCGCTTCGGCGAAATGGAGGTCTGGGCGCTGGAAGCCTACGGCGCCGCCTACACGCTGCAGGAAATGCTGACCGTGAAGTCGGACGACGTCGCCGGCCGTACCAAGGTGTACGAGGCGATCGTGCGCGGCGACGACACCTTCGAGGCCGGTATTCCGGAATCGTTCAACGTGCTGGTCAAGGAAATGCGCTCGCTCGGCCTCAACGTCGACCTGCACAATTCCAAGGTGGGACCGGCGCCGACGTCGGAAGCGGCCGAGTAAAGCGTTGATTTACGCCCGGCGCGAAAGCGCCGGGCCTTCGCGCTCTGCTCGGACGTTGAGTGGGGCGCGCGTTGAATAAAAGTTTCGAATTTGCTGCCGGTGACGATCGGCACGCGAGGAGAAGACCATGAATCAAGAGATTATGAATCTTTTCAATCCGACGACGCCGGCTCAGGTCTTCGACCAGATCCGGATTTCGATCGCGTCTCCGGAGAAGATTCTGTCCTGGTCCTACGGCGAGATCAAGAAGCCGGAGACCATCAATTACCGCACCTTCAAGCCGGAGCGTGACGGCCTGTTCTGCGCGCGCATCTTCGGGCCGATCAAGGACTACGAGTGCTTGTGCGGCAAGTACAAGCGGATGAAGTACAAGGGCATCATCTGCGAAAAGTGCTCGGTCGAAGTGACGCTGTCGCGCGTCCGGCGCGAGCGCATGGGCCATATCGAGCTGGCGGCGCCGGTCGCCCACATCTGGTTCCTGAAGTCGCTGCCGTCGCGCATCGGCCTCTTGCTCGACATGACGCTGAAGGATCTCGAGCGGATCCTCTATTTTGAATACTACGTCGTTCTCGAGCCGGGTCTGACCGCGCTGAAGGACCGTCAGCTGCTGTCGGAAGACGAGTATCTGAAGGCGCAGGACGAGTACGGCCAGGACAGCTTCACCGCCATGATCGGCGCGGAGGCGATCCGCGAGCTGCTGAAGGGGCTCGAGCTCGAGAAGCTCGAGGCGACGCTGCGTGCCGACATGGCGGAGACCGACTCCGACATCAAGCACAAGAAGCTCGCCAAGCGTCTGAAGATCGTCGAGGCCTTCCGCGTCTCCGGCAACAAGCCGGAATGGATGATCATGACGGTCGTGCCGGTGATTCCGCCGGACCTGCGCCCGCTGGTGCCGCTCGACGGCGGCCGGTTCGCGACCTCCGACCTCAACGACCTGTATCGCCGCGTCATCAACCGCAACAACCGCTTGAAGCGGCTGATGGAGCTGCGTGCGCCCGACATCATCATCCGCAACGAAAAGCGCATGCTGCAGGAGGCCGTCGACGCGCTGTTCGACAACGGCCGCCGCGGCCGCGTCATCACCGGCGCCAACAAGCGCCCGCTGAAGTCGCTCGCCGACATGCTGAAGGGCAAGCAGGGCCGGTTCCGCCAGAACCTGCTCGGCAAGCGCGTCGACTATTCGGGCCGTTCGGTGATCGTGGTCGGTCCCGAGCTGCGCCTGCATCAGTGCGGCCTGCCGAAGAAGATGGCGCTCGAGCTGTTCAAGCCGTTCATCTACTCGCGGCTCGACGCCAAGGGTCTGTCCACCACGGTGAAGCAGGCCAAGAAGCTGGTCGAGAAGGAGCGTCCGGAGGTCTGGGATATCCTCGATGAGGTGATCCGCGAGCATCCGGTGCTGCTCAACCGCGCGCCGACGCTGCACAGGTTGGGCATCCAGGCGTTCGAGCCGGTGCTGATCGAGGGCAAGGCGATCCAGCTGCATCCGCTGGTCTGCGCCGCCTTCAACGCCGACTTCGACGGCGACCAGATGGCCGTGCACGTTCCGCTGTCGCTGGAAGCGCAGCTGGAAGCGCGCGTCCTGATGATGTCGACCAACAACATCCTGCATCCGGCGAACGGCCAGCCGATCATCGTGCCGTCGCAGGACATCGTGCTCGGCCTTTACTACGTCTCGATCATGCGCGAAGGCCTGCCCGGCGAGGGCAAGATCTTCGGCGACATGGCCGAGCTCGAGCACGCCCTGCATTCGAAGGTCATCCACCTCCACACCAAGATCAAGTACCGGTGGGAAGGCCTCGACGAGGAAGGCAAGATGTCCAAGCGGTGGATCGAAACCACCGCCGGCCGCGTCATGCTCGGCAACCTGCTGCCGAAGAGCACCAAGATCTCGTACGACATCATCAACAAGCTGATGACCAAGCGCGAGATTTCCGGCGTGATCGACCAGGTCTACCGTCACTGCGGTCAGAAGGAGACGGTGATCTTCTGCGACCGCATCATGGCGCTCGGCTTCTACAACGCCTTCAAGGCGGGCATCTCGTTCGGCAAGGACGACATGGTCGTGCCGGCGTCGAAGTGGAAGATCGTAGACCAGACCCGTACGCTGGCGAAGGATTTCGAGCAGCAGTACAATGACGGCCTGATCACCCATGGCGAGAAGTACAACAAGGTCGTCGACGCCTGGTCGAAGGCCGGTGAAGAAGTCGCCAAGGCGATGATGAAGGAGATCTCGTCCACCAAGAAGACGGCGGCGGGCGCTGATGCCGACATCAACTCGATCTACATGATGGCGCACTCCGGTGCGCGTGGTTCGCCGGCCCAGATGCGCCAGCTCGCCGGCATGCGCGGCCTGATGGCCAAGCCGTCGGGCGAGATCATCGAGACGCCGATCATTTCCAACTTCAAGGAAGGTCTGTCGGTGCTCGAGTACTTCAACTCGACCCACGGCGCCCGCAAGGGCCTCGCGGACACCGCGTTGAAGACCGCGAACTCCGGCTACCTGACCCGCCGTCTGGTCGACGTCGCGCAGGACTGCATCATCACGCAGACCGATTGCGGCACCAAGCTCGGCATCAAGATGCGCGCCATCGTCGATGCCGGCACGGTCGTTGCCTCGCTCGGCTCGCGCATCCTGGGCCGTACGGCCTGCGATGACGTGCGCGATCCCGCCACCAACGAGATTGTCGTCAAGCGCGACACGTTGATGGAAGAGACCCATGTCGACGCGATCCAGCAGGCCGGCATCCAGGAGGTGAAGATCCGCTCGGCGCTGACCTGCGAGCTGATCAACGGCATCTGCGCCAAGTGCTACGGCCGCGATCTGGCCCGCGGCACCCCGGTCAACCACGGTGAGGCCGTCGGCGTCATCGCGGCGCAGTCGATCGGTGAACCCGGCACGCAGCTGACGATGCGCACGTTCCACATCGGCGGCGCAGCCCAGCTCAACGAGCAGTCGTTCGTCGAATCGAACTTCGACGGCAAGATCGTGATCAGGAACAAGGCGATCGCCCGCAACAGCGAAGGCAACCTGGTCGCGATGGTGCGCAACATGGTCGTTGCGATCGTCGATGCCGACGGTACCGAGCGTGCAACCCACCGTATTCAGTACGGTTCGAAGATGCACGTCGACGAAGGCGACATGGTCAAGCGCGGCCAGCGCATCGCGGAGTGGGATCCCTATACCCGCCCGGTGCTCACCGAAGTCGAGGGCACGATCGGTTTCGAGGATCTGGTCGAAGGCCAGTCGATCTCGGAAACGCTCGACGAGTCGACCGGTATCGCCAAGCGCGTGGTCATCGACTGGCGCACGACGCGCGGCGGTTCGGACCTGCGTCCGGCCATCGTGGTCAAGGGCAAGGACGGCAAGGTGATGAAGCTCGCGCGTGGCGGCGATGCCCGCTACATGCTGTCGGTCGACGCCATTCTGTCGGTCGACATCGGCGCGAAGGTGATGCCCGGCGACATCCTGGCGCGTATCTCGACCGAGAGCGCCAAGACGCGTGACATCACCGGCGGTCTGCCGCGGGTGGCGGAACTGTTCGAGGCTCGCAAGCCGAAGGATGCGGCGATCATCGCGGAGACCGCGGGAACGATCCGCTTCGGCCGCGACTACAAGAACAAGCGCCGCATCTCGATCGAGCCGATGGACAAGACCGAGGAGCCGCGCGAGTACCTGATCCCGAAGGGCAAGCACATCCACCTTCAGGACGGCGACATCGTCGAAAAGGGCGATTTCATCGTCGAAGGCAACCCGGCGCCGCACGACATCCTGGCGATCAAGGGCATCGAGGAACTCGCTGCCTATCTGGTCAACGAAATCCAGGAGGTCTACCGGTTGCAGGGCGTGCTCATCAACGACAAGCACATCGAGGTGATTGTCCGTCAGATGCTGCAGAAGGTCGAAGTCACCGATCAGGGCGACACCGACATGATCTCGGGCGAGCAGGTCGACAAGATCGAGTTCGACGCGCTCAACACCAAGGCCAAGGAGGAGGGCAAGAAGCCCGCCACGGGGACGCCGGTTTTGCTCGGCATCACCAAGGCGAGCTTGCAGACCCGCTCCTTCTTCTCGGCGGCGTCGTTCCAGGAGACCACGCGCGTGCTCACCGAAGCTGCCGTCAACGGCAAGGTGGACCCGCTCGAAGGCCTCAAGGAGAACGTCATTGTCGGCCGCCTGATCCCGGCCGGCACGGGCGCCTCGATGGCACGGATTCGCGAAGTCGCGGTCAAGCGCGACAAGCTGATCCTCGACGAGCGCGAGAAGCAGCAGGCGGCGATCGTGCCGACGGCTCCGGAAGCGGAGCCGCTGGCGCTGCCGCCCGCGGAATAGGCATCCGCAAGACTACGGTAGTCAGCGAGAAGGCCGGCGTTCTGCCGGCCTTTTTGTTGCTTTCTTGCCTTGCTGCGGTGCAGGGACGCAGTTTGTTCATCTTCCCTTCAGGCAAAAAAGTGCCTTTGCTAGGGTGACTTAGACCGGCTGTTTGGCTCGTGCCGGAGACGACGGAATCGATATGCTCGACTTGGCGATTGTAGGCGGCGGCCCCGGGGGGCTGATGAGCGCCTGGTATCTGAAGCGCAAACTCGGCGACCTCTGCCGCATCACCATCTTCGAGGCGTCGAACCGTCTCGGGGGCAAGATTGTCACGCGCAAATTCGATACCGCGCCGGCGATGTACGAGGCTGGCGTCGCCGAGATCTACGATTACTCGATGACAGGACCCGACCCGCTGCGCGAGCTGATCCAGCATTTCGGCCTGCAGACGATCCCGATGGATGCCGAGCAGGTGCAGCTCGACGGCGAACTGCTGGCCGACGTTCCCGGCATGCGCCGCAAATACGGCGCCAAGACCGCGGCCGCGATCGAGGCGTTCCGCAAGCGCTGCAGCGAGCTGGTGTCGCCGATCGAGTATTACGAGGGCGTCGGCGCCCACGACAATGAACATCCGTGGGCTTACAAGACCGCCGAGCAGATCCTCGACGAAGAGGTCGAGGACGTGACCGCCAAGCGGTTCTTCAAGGTGATGGCGCGCTCCGACCTCGCGACCGAGAGCCACAACACCAACGGCCTCAACGCGCTGAAGAACTACGTCATGGATGTCGACGGCTATATCGGCCTGTATTCGATCCAGAACGGCAACGAGCAGCTGATCGATTGCCTGCGCTCGGAGGTCAGCGCCGACGTCCAGCTCAACCATCGCGTGCTCCAGGTCGGCAAGACCGCAAGCGGCCGCTACCAGCTCAACATGATGAACGGCAAGGGGCCGGAGACGCGCGACTTCGACCTCGTGCTGGTCTGCCTGCCGCATTCCTGGCTCGCGACCATGCGCTGGGACGGCGAGCAGCTGCGCAAGTCGATGGTCAAGCACGTCGCCTATTTCGATCGTCCCGCGCACTATCTGCGCGTCTCGATCCTGTTCGACGAGCCGTTCTGGGGCGAGAAGATCCCGGGCGCCTGGTTCATGTCGGAAGCGTTCGGCGGCTGCTGCGTCTACAATGAGGGCGCGCGCCACGATGTCGGCAAGCACGGCGTGCTGAACTGGCTGATCGCCGGCTCCGACGCGCTCGCCTTCGCCAATCTCAGCGACGAGGAACTGATCGACGCCGCGCTGAAGTCGTTGCCGGCCTCGCTCGGCGATGCCCGTGCGCATTTCCTCGAGGGCAAGACCCATCGCTGGCTGTCGTCGGTCAACGCGCTGCCGGGCGGCCTGCCGGTGCGCGACGTCATGACCAACCACCGCCCAGATCCGAAGCAGCACCCCGGCATCGTGGTAGTCGGCGACTATCTGTTCGATTCGACGCTGAACGGGCTGCTCGATTCCTCCGATGCCGCGACCGACATCATCGTCACCGAGATGATGCGGCTGCGCCGCGCCCGTGCGCAGGACGAAGGCGCGCTGTCCGACAAGATCGACCGCAATTATTTCGAGAATTATCGCGGCGCCGGTCCCTACAGCGAAGTCTGGCGCACCTTCACCGACCCGGCCTATCTGACCGACCTGATCAAGACGGTGTGGGGCAGGGCGAAGGGTTACAAGCTGCTGATCGCCGGTTCCGCCAGCGGCGAGCTGGTCGGCGCGCTGCGCGAGCGCGGCATCGATGCCTGGGGCATCGAGAACAACCGCTACATCCACGGCAAGACGCCGAAGGCGCTCAAGAAGTACAACAAGCTCGGCTCGATCGCCGACATGCCGTTCAAGGACAATGAGTTCGACTTCGTGTTCGAGACCTCGCTGTGCCATCTCGGCGAGAAGCAGGTCGTGCGCGGGGTGCGCGAGCTCAACCGGGTGGTCAAGACCGGCGTCGTGTTCGCGTCGGTGACCTCGGACATGGCGCCGGCGGTGATCGATCGCTACGACCTGCTGCGCGGCGTGAAGAAGCTCGGCACCTGGTGGGAATGGTCGGAATTGTTCTTCGGCAACGGCTTCGACCTGTCGATGCACCGCCGCGACTGCACCGATGCGCTGTGGATGTTGACGCTTGCCGCCAACAAGGGGCCGGGGCAGTGGTACGCCGACTCCGACAGCCTGCGCTATTCCTTCTTCGACAAGGTCGAGGCGGATCACGACGACTAGCGGCACCGGCTTGCGGTCTTGCGCAAGGCGAGCGGCCCCGCGCCAACCAACATCAAACGGCGGCCGTGCGGTGACCCCGAATCCACGGGACCGCGCGCCGCGCCGTTCCAAACGCTTTGCCGAATTCATTGTGATCGCATAGGATTGTACCAGCAGCATTCGCCGCTGCGGTTTCGATTTGCGGTCATGCCGGCCGTGGAGCAACGGTTGGTTTCATGGCGCCAAGACCTCCTGCATCAGACGATCCGAATCGATCGGCGGCCGACGATCCCGAGCTGAAGAAAAAGTCTGCGGCCGCGGCCGGTCCGCCTGCGGCAACCGCTTCCGCCAAGCCGGCCGCCGCGCCGGCCGATGACGACGATGATGAGGACGAGGACGAGGACGACGAGTTCGAGCTCGACGACGATGATGACGAGGACCTCGTCGTCTTCACCGCCAGGGAAGCGGCCGGCGCGCTGTCCACGATCTTCAGCTTCGTCAAGCCGATCCTGACCAACTACAAGAAGCCGCTCGCTTTCGTCGCGATCGGCGTGCTGGTCGAGACGTTGTTCAACGTCATCATGCCGCTCAGCCTGAAATTCCTGATCGACGACGCGCTCGGCGAGGAGGATTTCCAGGCCCTTTACAAGATCCTCGGCGTGCTCGCGGTCGCCGGCATCGTCACCTCGATCATCGCGGTCTGGTACGAGCGCTGGGATGCGCGGCTCGGCGCGGGCATCATCGCCGACGTCCGGACCCGCATCTTCGACCACGTCCAGAACCTGCCGTCAGCCTATTTCGCCCGCACCAAGCGCGGCGAGATCCTGTCGCGTTTCTCGATCGATCTGTCGGCCTTCGAGGGCTCGGTCAAGACCTTCGCCAACAGCGCGGCGCTGCCGGGCCTCGAGCTGATCGCCGGCATCATCCTGATGCTGTTCCTGAACTGGCAGCTTGCCGTGGTCGCCTTGCTGGTGTTTCCGATCACGCTGATCGGGCCGCGCATCCTGACGCCGAAGGCGGTGCTGGCCAATTACGAGCAGAAGCAGAACGAAGCCGCGCTGCTCGGCATGGTGCAGGAGAACGTCGCTGCCCAGGCGGTGGTCAAGGCGTTCAACCTGCAGCGCCGGGCGCTCGGCTGGTTCACGCTGCGCAACCGCGACGTCCGGGCCAAGGCCGCCTCAGCCATGTTCCTGTCGACCATGGTGGAGCGCACCGTCACCATTTCGGTGCTGCTGCTTCACCTCGTGGTGCTGGCGATCGGCGCCTATCTCGCCACCAAGGGGCAGATCACGGTCGGCACCTTCGTGACCTTCGAGAGCGCATTCTGGGAGGTGTCGTACAACATCGCCCATCTCATGCATTTCATCCCGGTGTCGATCCAGTCTGCGGCGGCAGTGCGGCACATCCAGGAGTTGCTCGATGAGCCGACCCGCGGCGCCGACCGCCCTGGCGCGCCGGATCTGCCGCGCATCACCAACGACATCTCCTTCGACCGCGTCACCTTCCAGTATGAGGGGGCGCAGACGCCGGTGCTCGACAATCTCAGCCTCAAGCTCAATGCCGGCAAGAGCATTGCGATCGTCGGTCCCAGCGGCTCCGGCAAGAGCACGCTGATCAACCTGATCCTGCGGCTCTACGTGCCGGACGAGGGCCGCGTCGCCATCGACGGCGTCGACATCCGCCGGGTGACGCGCGAGTCGCTGCGGGCCAGCATGGCGGTCGTGTTCCAGGAGAACATGCTGTTCAACATGTCGATCCGCGAAAACATCCGGCTCGGCAAGGAGGGGGCCACCGACGCGGAGGTCGAGGACGCCGCCAGGAAGGCCGAGATCCATCGCTACATCATGAGCCTGCCGCAGCGCTACGACACGCCGGTCGGCGAACGCGGCGACACCTTGTCCGGCGGCCAGCGCCAGCGCATCGCGATCGCGCGCGCGATCATCCGCAACCCGTCCGTGCTGCTGCTCGACGAAGCGACCTCGGCGCTCGACCAGACCACGGAAGCGGCGATCAACCGCACGCTGCTCAAGGTCGCCGAGGGTCGCACCATGATCTGGTCGACGCACCGACTGGCCTCGGTGGTCGAGATGGACGAGATCATCGTGATCTCCGGCGGTAGGGCGATCGAACGCGGCTCGCACGAGGAACTGCTGGCCCTGAATGGCGTCTACCGCAGGCTGTGGGACGACCAGGGGCATGTCCATCACGACGCGGATGACGAGGATGACGACGACGCGGACGATGATGAAGATGACGAGGATGAAGACGATGAGGACGAAGACGAGGCGTGAGTCCCGCGCCGCGTCGCCAGCGATGGCCGGGCGCTAGAATCTTGTTTGACGCGCTTTCTTTACGCGAACCGGTACCCACTTCGCTCGAAAACGCTCCTGCTGATCACGCCTCTACGCCCTGTCTGCGGCGCGCGGACGTTGCCGGAAGTGATTGGCGGACCGCGTCGCTGACGCTGCCTGCGGGCGGTGCAGCCGGCGCAGCGAGCCCCGGCCGAGATAGCCGAGGAAGCGCGCCCAGCGCTGGGCTTGCCAGTAGGGCCCGCTGCCGATCGACACCTCGCGGAAGCTGAATGCCTTGGCATTCGACCAGGCGTCGCACTCCGTCTTGACCGGATCGTCGTAGAACGCCGTGATCTTCTCCTCGCCCATGCCGTCGGTCGCAAGCCAGGCCGGGATATGGACATTGCAGAGCTGGGACACGTCGGTGAACACCTTGTCGGTCCCGGTGCCGGTGACGGGGCAGGTGCTGGCGAAGGCATCGCCGACCAGCACGACGCCGGCCTGCCGATAGCCGGTGCTGACATAGACGTCGGCGGGCCTGATCTTGATGTCGCCGGCCACGTCGAACTCACCGGTGAGCCGGCGCAGCCGCGGCAGCGCAGCGTTCAGCGTCTCGACCGGATTGCGCCGCAGCGCCCGCAGCCACGGATCGTCGGCCGGGCGGTAGGTGAACAGGTTGGCGCGCATCCGGTTTCCGACCGGAAACAGCGTGATGTAGGGGATGCGGTCGCTCGGCCGCTCCGAAAAGTAGGTCATGGCCGCGAACGGGAAGGCGGGGGCGGCCGACGGGGACGAAATCGAAGCCGATCGAGATCGAATGGCAGAAGCTGGTCACCAGCCGCTCGATGCCGAGCATCCGGCGCAGCCCGACATTCAGGCCGTTGGCAAGCACCACGAGCCGCGCCGAGATCTCCTCGCCGCCCGAAAGCACGAGCCGCTGCCGCTCGGAGCTGGTCGCGACATTGACGACCTTGTCGCGGATGAATTCCGCCGGCCCGGCGATCTCGGCCCGAATCGCAGTGATCAGCGCGTCATACATGATGCCGTATTGCCGGCTCGGCTGCCGGTCGAGCAGATAGCCGAATCGCGCGATCCAGTTCTCGCCATCGAGCGTCGCCGAACGGAGCACGGATTCGGCAATTCCGGTGCGGGCGAATCGCGCGAGCTGGAGGTCGCCGCCGACCTTTTCGACGCGGAAGTCGAACGGATAGACCTGGTGGGGGTCGATCAGGACGGTCGGTATCCCGGCACGGCCGAGCATGGCGGCCGCGGTCGAGCCCGCAAGACCTCCGCCGATGATCGCGATGTCGGTGTACCGCATGACGTCTTCCGTGGCCGTAGACCGCAATTTTTGCGCTGCGAATGGCAAATAAAGGCTTAGTTTCGAAATTCGCCTTCAGGTCCAAGTTGGGGAGAATTGTTTCTAATCATATTTTACCCGGATACAATGCGATTCTGCTGACGTGCCGGAGATTCGGATTGAGGCGAGGGGAGGCGTGAAGGCTGTCGCATTTCGTCGCCCGACGAGCGCCGCGAAATGCGAAATCTGCAAGCGCCAGAGGCGTTTCTTTGCTTGTCGTTTTGCTTGACTTCACTATCTCTCGATTATACAAGGCGCTCACTTAACGACAGGCGGTGAGCTACGCCAGCGTCGGAACGGAACACCCCAAGGCCCTTTTTCAGGCGCCGAACGGGCACCAACCTCGACGAATGCCGCTCAAACGCTGTCGATGATAGCTAGGCAATGCCAGGACGATTTTAGTTCTCTTGAGCACGTCCTCTTGAGAGTGAATTCGGATGCATGACCTCGGTGGCGGACCGAACAGCGAACGCTGAACGGTTCGGAATCGCGGTCCTCTGTGGCGTCGATGCGCTTTCCGCTCAGTGATGAGTGGTTGGCGCGATTTCGCTTTGCGCGGGTGCTTGTTCCGCGTCGAGCGGGCCGTACGGGACGGCTAGTCCTGAGAAGAAATTTGCGGAGCCATTCAAGGTTTTCGCGCGAACTAAAGGGTGAAGGCTGCATGCCGACGATCAACCAGCTGATCGCAAAACCACGTGAAGTGCAGAAGTCGCGCAAGAAGGTGCCGGCGCTGCAGCAGTCGCCGCAGAAGCGCGGCGTGTGCACGCGCGTCTACACCACGACCCCGAAGAAGCCGAACTCGGCGCTTCGTAAGGTCGCCAAGGTGCGCCTGACCAACGGCTTCGAGGTGATCGGCTACATCCCGGGTGAAGGCCATAACCTGCAGGAGCACTCGGTGGTCATGATCCGCGGCGGCCGCGTCAAGGACTTGCCCGGCGTGCGCTACCACATCCTCCGTGGCGTGCTGGATACCCAGGGCGTCAAGAACCGTAAGCAGCGCCGTTCGAAGTACGGCGCGAAGCGTCCGAAGTAAGCGGGAAACGATCAGATGTCGCGTCGCCATTCTGCTGAGAAGCGTGAAGTTCTTCCGGATCCGAAGTTCGGGAACATCATCATTACGAAGTTCATGAACTCGGTGATGTACGCCGGGAAGAAGTCGGTCGCCGAAAACATCGTCTATGGTGCGCTCGGCATGATCGAGGCCAAGACCAAGCAGCCGCCGCTCGGCGTGTTCGAGCAGGCGCTCGAGAACGTGATGCCGACCATCGAGGTCCGTTCCCGCCGCGTCGGCGGCGCGACCTACCAGGTCCCGGTGGAGGTCCGTTCGGTGCGCCGTCAGGCGCTCGGCATCCGCTGGCTGATCTCGGCCGCCCGTGAGCGCAACGAGAAGACCATGACGGAGCGCCTGTCGGCCGAGCTGCTCGATGCCTCGAACAATCGCGGCAACGCCGTCAAGAAGCGCGAAGACGTGCACCGGATGGCGGAAGCCAACCGCGCCTTCTCGCACTATCGCTGGTAAGGCGAACAACGGAATTTAAGGAACAGCCTATGCCCCGCGTTCATGCCATAGAGAACTACCGCAACTTCGGTATCATGGCGCATATCGATGCCGGCAAGACCACGACCACCGAGCGCATCCTCTATTACACCGGCAAGAGCCACAAGATCGGCGAAGTGCACGAAGGTGCCGCGACGATGGACTGGATGGAGCAGGAGCAGGAGCGTGGCATCACGATCACTTCGGCTGCGACCACCGCGTTCTGGAACGGCAAGCGCCTGAACATCATCGACACCCCCGGCCACGTCGACTTCACCATTGAAGTCGAGCGTTCGCTGCGCGTGCTCGACGGCGCGGTTTGCGTTCTCGACTCCAACCAGGGCGTCGAGCCACAGACCGAGACCGTCTGGCGCCAGGGCGACAAGTACAAGGTTCCGCGCATCGTCTTCGCCAACAAGATGGACAAGACCGGTGCCGACTTCTTCAAGTGCCTGTCCGACATCGTCGACCGCCTCGGTGCCAAGCCGATCGCGATCCAGCTTCCGATCGGTGCCGAGAACAACTTCAAGGGCCTCGTCGACCTGGTCGTCATGAAGGGCATCGTCTGGAACGATGAATCGCTCGGCGCGAAGTTCGACTATGTCGACATTCCGGAAGACATGGTCGAGCAGGCCAAGGAATATCGCGAGAAGATGGTGGAAGCCGCCGTCGAGCTCGACGACGACGCTTTGGCTGCGTTCCTCGACGGCAAGGAGCCGGACGAGGCGACCCTGAAGCGCCTGATCCGCAAGGCCGTGCTGACCGGCGCGTTCTATCCGGTGCTGTGCGGCTCCGCGTTCAAGAACAAGGGCGTGCAGCCGCTGCTCGACGCCGTCGTCGACTATCTGCCGTCGCCGATCGACGTGCCCGCGATCAAGGGCGTCGATGATGACGGCAACGAAGTCGTGCGCAGGGCGGACGACAAGGAGCCGCTGGCGCTGCTCGCGTTCAAGATCATGGACGACCCGTTCGTCGGCACCATCACCTTCTGCCGCATCTATTCCGGCGTCCTGCAGTCCGGCACCGGCGTGGTGAACTCGACCCGCGAGAAGAAGGAACGTATCGGCCGCATGCTGCTGATGCATGCGAACAACCGCGAAGACATCAAGGAAGCCTATGCCGGCGACATCGTCGCGCTGGCTGGCCTGAAGGAAGCGCGCACCGGTGACACGCTGTGCGATCCCGACAAGCCGGTCATCCTCGAGAAGATGGAATTCCCGGAGCCGGTGATCGAGATCGCGATCGAGCCGAAGTCGAAGGCCGACCAGGAAAAGCTCGGCGTGGCGCTTGCCAAGCTCGCTGCGGAAGATCCGTCGTTCCGCGTGTCGACCGACCAAGAGTCCGGCCAGACCATTCTCAAGGGCATGGGTGAACTGCATCTCGACATCAAGGTCGACATCCTCAAGCGCACCTACAAGGTCGATGCCAACATCGGCGCGCCGCAGGTGGCGTTCCGCGAGCGCGTGACCAAGAAGGCCGAAGTCAAGTACACGCACAAGAAGCAGACCGGCGGTACCGGTCAGTTCGCCGAAGTGTCGATCGTCGTCGAGCCGAACGAGCCTGGCAAGGGCTATGAGTTCGAATCGAAGATCGTCGGCGGCGCGGTGCCGAAGGAATACATCCCCGGCGTCGAAAAGGGCCTCAACAGCGTGATGGGCTCCGGCGTCGTTGCCGGCTTCCCGGTGGTGGACGTCAAGGTGCAACTCGTCGACGGCAAGTATCACGACGTCGACTCGTCGGCACTGGCCTTCGAAATCGCGTCGCGCGCCGCGTTCCGCGAGGCGCTGACGAAGGGCAAGTCCGTTCTGCTCGAGCCGATCATGAAGGTCGAGGTGGTGACCCCGGAAGACTACACCGGTTCGGTCATCGGCGACCTGAATTCCCGGCGCGGCCAGATCCAGGGCCAAGACATGCGCGGCAACGCCAACGTCATCAACGCGATGGTGCCGCTCATGAACATGTTCGGTTACGTGAACAACCTGCGCTCGATGAGCCAGGGTCGCGCGACCTTCACAATGCAGTTCGATCACTACGCCGAAGCACCGGCGAACGTGTCGGCTGAAGTCCAGAAAAAGTTTGCTTGATTGTCGTTGGTTAGCAACTAACGACTGAACGGAGAGTCAAATGGCCAAAGCAAAATTCGAGCGTAACAAGCCCCACTGCAACATCGGCACCATCGGTCACGTCGACCATGGCAAGACCTCGCTGACCGCAGCGATCACCAAGGTGCTTGCAGAGACCGGCGGCGCGACGTTCACCGCCTACGACCAGATCGACAAGGCGCCGGAAGAGAAGGCACGCGGCATCACGATCTCGACCGCTCACGTCGAGTACGAGACGAAGAACCGTCACTATGCCCACGTCGACTGTCCCGGCCACGCCGACTACGTCAAGAACATGATCACCGGTGCCGCCCAGATGGACGGCGCGATCCTGGTCGTGTCGGCTGCTGACGGCCCGATGCCGCAGACCCGCGAGCACATCCTGCTCGCCCGCCAGGTCGGTGTGCCCGCGCTCGTCGTGTTCCTCAACAAGTGCGACATGGTCGACGATCCGGAGCTGCTCGAGCTCGTCGAGCTCGAGGTCCGTGAGCTGCTCTCGAAGTACGAATTCCCGGGCGACAAGATCCCGATCATCAAGGGCTCGGCGCTCGCCGCTCTCGAAGACAAGGACAAGACGCTCGGCCACGATGCCATCCTCGAGCTGATGCGCAATGTCGACGAATACATCCCGCAGCCGGAGCGCCCGATCGACCAGCCGTTCCTGATGCCGGTTGAAGACGTGTTCTCGATCTCGGGCCGCGGCACCGTCGTCACCGGCCGTGTCGAGCGCGGCATCATCAAGGTCGGCGAGGAAATCGAGATCGTCGGTATCCGCGACACCCAGAAGACCATCGTCACCGGCGTCGAAATGTTCCGCAAGCTGCTCGATCAGGGCCAGGCCGGCGACAACATCGGTGCGCTGCTCCGCGGCACCAAGCGCGAGGAAGTCGAGCGTGGCCAGGTGCTGTGCAAGCCCGGTTCGGTCAAGCCGCACACCAAGTTCAAGGCTGAGGCTTACATCCTCACCAAGGAAGAGGGCGGTCGTCACACCCCGTTCTTCACCAACTACCGTCCGCAGTTCTACTTCCGCACCACCGACGTGACCGGCGTTGTGCACCTGCCCGAAGGCACCGAGATGGTGATGCCGGGCGACAACATCGCGATGGAAGTGCACCTGATCGTGCCGATCGCGATGGAAGAGAAGCTGCGCTTCGCGATCCGCGAAGGCGGCCGCACCGTCGGCGCCGGCGTCGTCGCCGCCATCATCGAGTAAGGGTGGATCAGTCAGTTTGCAGCGGGTGGGTTCGCCCACCCGCCGCTCACCACTCGCTATTCGCTAATTGAGCGACGAAGAAAGAGATACGGCAATGAACGGCCAAAACATTCGCATCCGTCTCAAGGCGTTCGACCATCGAATCCTCGATACGTCGACCCGTGAGATCGTGAACACGGCGAAGCGCACCGGTGCGCAGGTTCGCGGACCGATTCCGCTGCCGACCCGCATCGAGAAGTTCACCGTCAACCGTTCGCCGCACGTTGACAAGAAGAGCCGCGAGCAATTCGAGATGCGCACTCACAAGCGCCTCCTCGACATTGTCGACCCGACCCCGCAGACCGTCGATGCGCTGATGAAGCTCGACCTGGCCGCCGGTGTCGACGTCGAGATCAAGCTCTAAGGTTTTGGATTTTTACGTCCGCCGCTTGCGGACAGAAAGACAGGAAGCACGCCGATGCGCTCCGGAGTGATCGCACAAAAGGTCGGGATGACGCGGGTCTTTACGGAGACCGGCGAGCATATCCCTGTGACCGTGCTGAAGTTGGGCAACTGCCAGGTGCTGGGCCACCGCACGACCGAGAAGAACGGCTATGTCGCTCTTCAGCTCGGCTCGGGCGCCCGCAAGACGGTGTACATGCCGAAGGCCGAACGCGGCCAGTTCGCGGTCGCCAAGGTCGAGCCGAAGCGCAAGGTTGCCGAGTTCCGCGTGTCCGAGGACGCGCTGATCCCGGTCGGCGCGGAAATTCAGGCGGACCATTTCGTGGTCGGCCAGTTTGTCGACGTGACCGGTACCTCGATCGGTAAGGGCTTCGCCGGCGGTATGAAGCGCTGGAATTTCGGCGGTCTGCGCGCCACCCACGGCGTGTCGGTCTCGCACCGTTCGATCGGTTCGACCGGTGGCCGTCAGGACCCCGGCAAGACCTTCAAGAACAAGAAGATGCCCGGTCACATGGGCGTCGACCGCATCACCACGCTCAATCTGCGCGTGGTTTCGACCGACGTCGAGCGCGGCCTGATCCTCGTCGAAGGCGCCGTTCCCGGCTCCAAGGGCGGCTGGATCTCGGTGCGCGACGCGGTCAAGAAGCCGCTGCCGAAGGAAGCCCCGAAGCCCGGCAAGTTCAAGGTCGCCGGCGGTGAAGCTACCGAGGCTGTAGCCGAGAAGGAGGGCGTGTGAGATGGAACTAAAAGTCACCACCCTTGAAGGCAAGGACGCCGGTTCGGTTCAGCTGTCGGACGAAATCTTTGGTCTCGAGCCGCGCAAGGACATCATCCAGCGCTGCGTGCAGTGGCAGCTCAACAAGCGCCAGGCCGGCACGCACAAGGCCCAGGGCCGCGCCGACGTCTGGCGCACCGGCAAGAAGATGTACAAGCAGAAGGGCACCGGCGGCGCCCGTCACGGCTCGGCCCGCGTGCCGCAGTTCCGCGGCGGTGGCCGTGCATTCGGTCCGGTGGTTCGCTCCCATGCGACCGACCTGCCGAAGAAGGTGCGCGCGCTCGCGCTGAAGCATGCGCTGTCGGCCAAGGCCAAGGACGGCGGGCTGATCGTGATCGACAATGCACAGCTCGAGGCCGCCAAGACCAAGGCGCTGCTCGGTCACTTCTCGGGCCTCGGCCTGACCAATGCGCTGATCATCGACGGTGCGGAGCTGAACAACGGTTTCGCGACCGCGGCCCGCAACATCCCGAACATCGACGTGCTGCCGATCCAGGGCATCAACGTCTACGACATTCTCCGCCGCCACAAGCTGGTGCTGACCAAGGCTGCGGTTGATGCGCTGGAGGCGCGCTTCAAATGAAGAACATCGATCCGCGCCACTACGACGTCATCATCTCGCCGGTCGTGACGGAAAAGGCGACGCTCGCCTCCGAGCACAACAAGGTGATGTTCAAGGTCGCCGGCAAGGCGACCAAGCCGCAGATCAAGGAAGCGGTCGAGAAGCTGTTCGACGTCAAGGTGAAGAGCGTCAACACTCTCGTTCGCAAGGGCAAGACCAAGGTGTTCCGCGGCAATCTCGGTTCGCAGTCGGACTCCAAGCGCGCGATCGTGACCCTTGAAGAGGGCCACCGCATCGACGTGACTACCGGACTATAAGGCGCAACGACGATGGCATTGAAAACCTACAATCCCACGACGCCGGGCCAGCGCCAGCTGGTCATGGTCGATCGTTCGGCGCTCTACAAGGGCAAGCCGGTGAAGACCCTGACCGAGGGCAAGCTCGGCAACGGCGGTCGTAACAACACCGGTCGCATCACCGTGCGTTTCCGCGGCGGCGGCCACAAGAAGGCCTACCGCACCGTCGACTTCCGCCGCGACAAGGTGGACATGCCGGCGGTCGTGGAGCGGCTGGAGTACGATCCGAACCGCACCGCGTTCATCGCGCTGATCAAGTATCAGGACGGTGAGCTGGCCTACATCCTGGCGCCGCAGCGTCTGGCGGCGGGCGACACCGTCGTCGCCGGCAACTATGTCGACGTGAAGCCGGGCAACGTCATGCCGCTCGGCAACATGCCGGTCGGCACGATCGTGCACAACATCGAGCTGAAGATCGGCAAGGGTGGCCAGCTGGCACGCTCCGCCGGTACCTATGCCCAGATCGTCGGTCGCGACCAGGACTACGTCATCGTCCGCCTGAACTCGGGCGAGCAGCGTCTCGTGCACGGCCGTTGCCGCGGCACGATCGGCGCGGTCTCGAACCCGGATCACATGAACATCTCGATCGGCAAGGCCGGTCGTACCCGCTGGCTCGGTTGGCGTCCGCACAACCGCGGCGTCGTCATGAACCCGATCGATCACCCGCACGGCGGTGGTGAAGGTCGTACCTCGGGCGGTCGCCACCCGGTTACTCCGTGGGGCAAGCCGACCAAGGGCAAGAAGACCCGCACCAACAAGTCGACCAACAAATTCATTCTCCTCAGCCGCCACAAGCGGAAGAAGTAAGGAACGCCGGACATGGTTCGTTCAGTCTGGAAAGGCCCGTTCGTCGAGGGTTCTCTGCTCAAGAAGGCAGATGCCGCGCGCGCGTCCGGCCGTCACGACGTCATCAAGATCTGGAGCCGTCGCTCCACCATCCTGCCGCAGTTCGTCGGCCTGACCTTCGGTGTCTACAACGGCCAGAAGCATGTGCCGGTGGCGATCAACGAGGAAATGGTGGGTCACAAGTTCGGCGAGTTCTCGCCGACCCGGACCTTCCACGGCCACTCGGGCGACAAGAAAGCCAAGAAGGCTTGAGGAATAGACGATGAGCAAACCAAAGCGCGAACGTAGCCTCGCGGACAATGAGGCCAAGGCCGTCGCCCGCATGCTGCGCGTCAGCCCGCAGAAGCTCAACCTGGTGGCACAGCTGATCCGCGGCCGCAAGGCTTCGGCTGCGCTCGCCGACCTGCAGTTCTCGCGCAAGCGGATCGCGGTCGACGTCAAGAAGTGCCTGGAATCGGCGATCGCGAACGCCGAGAACAACCATGACCTCGATGTCGACGATCTCGTCGTTGCCGAGGCGCATGTCGGCAATGGCATCGTGATGAAGCGTTTTGCTCCGCGCGGCCGTGGCCGTTCGGGCCGTGTGTTCAAACCGTTCTCGCACCTGACCATCGTGGTTCGTCAGGTCGAGGCCGAGGCAAGCGCCTAAGAAGGGCGCAGGAGAAGACGATGGGTCAAAAGATCAATCCAATCGGGCTGCGTCTCGGCATCAACCGGACCTGGGACTCCCGTTGGTTCGCCGGCAAGCAGGAATACGGCAAGCTCCTGCACGAGGACGTCAAGATCCGCGAGATCCTGCACAAGGAGCTCAAGCAGGCGGCTGTCGCCCGCATCGTGATCGAGCGCCCGCACAAGAAGTGCCGCGTGACGATCCACTCGGCCCGTCCGGGCGTCGTGATCGGCAAGAAGGGCGCCGACATCGACAAGCTGCGCAAGAAGGTTGCCGACATCACCTCGTCGGACGTCGTGATCAACATCGTCGAAATCCGCAAGCCGGAGCTCGACGCGACCCTGGTCGCTGAATCGATCGCCCAGCAGCTCGAGCGCCGCGTTGCGTTCCGCCGCGCCATGAAGCGCGCCGTGCAGTCGGCGATGCGTCTCGGCGCCGAGGGCATCCGCATCAACTGCTCGGGCCGTCTCGGCGGCGCCGAAATCGCGCGCATGGAGTGGTATCGCGAAGGTCGCGTGCCGCTGCACACGCTGCGCGCCGACGTCGACTACGGCGTTGCCACCGCGTTCACGACCTTCGGCACCTGCGGCGTCAAGGTCTGGATCTTCAAGGGCGAGATCCTCGAGCACGATCCGATGGCCCAGGATAAGAAGATGGCCGAGGGCGACAACACGCCGCGTTCGCGCCGCGACGCCGCTTGAGGCAAAGCAGGAATTTGAGGGCTTAAAGCCATGATGCAACCTAAGAAGACGAAGTTCCGGAAGGCGCATAAGGGCCGTATCCACGGCGTTGCGACCTCTGGCGCGACGTTGGCGTTCGGCCAGTTCGGCCTGAAGGCGATGGAGCCTGAGCGCGTCACCGCCCGTCAGATCGAAGCCGCCCGCCGCGCGCTGACCCGTCACATGAAGCGCGCCGGCCGCGTCTGGATCCGGGTGTTCCCGGACGTGCCGGTGTCGAAGAAGCCCGCCGAAGTCCGCATGGGCTCCGGCAAGGGTGCGCCGGAATTGTGGGTGGTCCGGATCAAGCCGGGCCGCGTGATGTTCGAAATCGACGGCGTGCCGGTGCAGACCGCCAAGGAGGCGCTGTCGCTCGCCGCCGCCAAGCTGCCGATCAAGACGCGCTTCGTTGCGCGCATTGCGGAGTAATCGCCATGGCCGAGATGAAAGTTGAAGACATTCGCGCGATGAGCGACGACCAGCGGGAAGACGCGGTCCTTAACCTGAAGAAGGAACGCTTCAACCTGCGTTTCCAGCGCGCCACCGGGCAGCTGGAGAACACGTCGCGGATGCGGGAAGCCCGCCGCGATATCGCTCGTATCAAGACCATCGCCGCGCAGCTGCGCGCGAAGAAGAAGTAAGGGGCCAGCTATGCCGAAACGTACTCTGCAGGGCGTGGTCGTGAGCGACAAGCAAGCCAAGACCGTGGTGGTGCGCGTCGATCGCCGCTTCACCCACCCGATCTACAAGAAGACGATCCGCCGTTCCAAGAACTACCACGCGCACGACGAGGACAATCAGTTCAAACCGGGCGACATGGTCTGGATCGAGGAATCGAAGCCGATCTCGAAGCTGAAGCGCTGGACCGTGGTCCGGGGCGAACACAAGAAAACGGCCTGATTACTTCGGCCTGGCCGAAGACATTCAGGGAAATTTTGGGCGCGCTAAAGCGCAGAAAGAGGACGAGGTGCATCAATGATTCAGATGCAGACCAACCTCGACGTGGCCGATAATTCAGGCGCACGCCGTGTCATGTGCATCAAGGTTCTTGGAGGTTCCAAGCGCCGCTATGCCACCGTGGGCGACGTTATCGTTGTGTCGATCAAGGAAGCCATTCCGCGTGGCAAGGTGAAAAAGGGCGACGTGATGAAGGCCGTCGTGGTCCGGGTCCGCAAGGACATCCGCCGCGCCGACGGTTCGGTCATCCGTTTCGACCGCAACGCCGCCGTGCTGATCAACAATCAGTCCGAGCCGGTCGGCACCCGTATCTTCGGGCCGGTGCCGCGCGAGTTGCGCGCCAAGAACCACATGAAGATCATTTCGCTTGCGCCGGAGGTGCTGTGATGGCTGCCAAGATCCGCAAGGGCGACAAGGTGATGGTGCTCACCGGCCGCGACAAGGGTCGCACCGGCGAGGTGTTCGAGGTGCGTCCGGACGAGAACAAGGCTCTCGTTCGCGGCATCAACATGGTGAAGCGTCACCAGAAGCAGAGCCAGACCCAGGAAGGCGGCATCATCTCCAAGGAGATGCCGATCCACCTGTCCAACATTGCGTATGTCGGCAAGGACGGAAAGCCGACCCGCATTGGGTTCAAGATTCAGGCCGATGGCAAGAAGGTTCGTGTTGCCAAGAGCTCGGGAGCAGAGATCGATGGCTGAGACAGCTTACACGCCGCGTCTGCGCGCGGAGTATGACAAGAAGATCCGCGGCATGATGACCGAGAAGTTCGGTTATGCCAACGTGATGCAGGTGCCGCGCCTCGACAAGGTCGTGCTCAACATGGGCGTCGGCGATTCTGTCAACGACCGCAAGAAGGCCGAGACGGCCGCTGCCGAGCTGAGCCAGATCGCCGGCCAGAAGGCGATCGTGACCTATTCGCGGATCGCGATCGCGACCTTCAAGCTGCGTGAGAACCAGCCGATCGGCTGCAAGGTCACGCTGCGCAAGACCCATATGTACGAGTTCATCGACCGCCTGGTGAACGTGGCGCTGCCCCGCGTCCGCGACTTCCGCGGCCTGAACCCGAAGAGCTTCGACGGCCGCGGCAATTATTCGCTCGGCATCAAGGAGCACATCATTTTCCCCGAGATCGACTTCGACAAGGTTTCGGAAGCGCGTGGCATGGACATCACGGTCTGCACCACCGCCAAGACCGACGACGAGGCGCGCGCCTTGTTGACCGCTTTCAATTTCCCGTTCCGGCAGTGAGTAGCTGAGCAAAGCCACTCAAACGCGGATACCCAGGAGCCAAGCATGGCAAAGAAGAGTTCGATCGAGAAGAACAACCGGCGCAAGCGGATGGCGAAGAACGCCGCCCCGCAGCGTGCGAAGCTGAAGGCGATCATCGCCGACAAGACCAAGCCGATGGAAGAGCGCTTCGCGGCGACGCTGAAGCTTGCCGAGATGCCGCGCAACTCGTCGGCGACCCGCATCCGCAACCGTTGCGAACTGACCGGGCGTCCGCGCTCGAACTATCGCAAGAACAAGCTCTCGCGCATCGCGCTGCGTGAACTCGGCTCCAAGGGCCTGGTTCCCGGGCTCGTGAAGTCGAGCTGGTAAGGAGGGTCGGAACCATGTCTACGCACGATCCGATCAGCGATCTCATCACCCGCATCCGCAACGCGCAGATGCGCTCCAAGTCCAAGGTCTCGACCCCCGGCTCGAAGATGCGCGCCAACGTGCTCGAAGTGCTGAAGTCCGAGGGTTACATCCGCGGCTACGCCAGCGTCGAGCATGCCTCGGGCCGCAGCGAGCTCGAGATCGAGCTGAAGTATTTCGACGGCGAGCCCGTCATCCGCGAGATCGAGCGGGTGTCGAAGCCGGGCCGCCGCGTTTACGCCTCGGTGAAGAACCTGCCGCGCGTGAACAACGGTCTCGGCATTTCGGTGTTGTCGACGCCGAAGGGAATCATGGCTGACCACGAGGCGCGCGACGCCAACGTGGGCGGCGAAGTTCTCTTCACGGTGTTCTGAGGAAGGATTTTACGATGTCACGTATCGGCAAAAGGCCGGTGGCGATCCCGTCGGGTGTGACGGCAAGCGTCGAGGGCCAGACGGTGAAGGTGAAGGGGCCGAAGGGCCAGCTTCAGTTCGTCGTGCATGACGACGTCGAGGTGAAGTTCGAGAACGGCCAGGTCAAGGTCGCTCCGCGCGTCAAGACCAACCGCGCGCAGGCGATGTACGGCACCGCGCGCGCGCAGGTCGCCAACCTCGTCGAGGGCGTCACCAAGGGCTTCGAGAAGAAGCTCGAGATCACCGGCGTCGGCTACCGCGCCGCGATGCAGGGCAAGAACCTGCAGCTCGCGCTCGGCTACAGCCACGACGTGGTCTACGCGATCCCGGAAGGCATCACCATCGCGGTGCCGAAGCCGACCGAGATCACGATCACCGGCAACGATCCGCAGCGCGTCGGCCAGGTCGCCGCCGAGATCCGCGCCTACCGTCCGCCGGAGCCCTACAAGGGCAAGGGCGTGAAGTACGCCAACGAATTCATCTTCCGCAAGGAAGGCAAGAAGAAGTAACGGAGCCGGTCATGTCACTCAAGGTTACGAATGCCCGGCGCAAGCAGCGCGTCCGCCTTGCGCTTCGCCGCTCGGCAGGCGGCCGTCCGCGGCTGTCGGTGTTCCGCTCGTCCAAGCACATCTACGCCCAGGTCATCGACGACCAAAAGGGCGAGACGCTCGCGTCCGCCTCGTCGCTGGAGAAGAACCTGCGCGACGCCGGCAAGACCGGCGCCGACATCGATGCGGCGAAGGCGGTCGGCAAGCTGCTGGCGGAACGCGCGGCGCAAAAGGGTGTCAAGGAAGTCGTGTTCGATCGCGGCGCCTACATCTATCACGGGCGCGTCAAGGCGCTCGCGGATGCGGCGCGCGAAGGCGGATTGAGCTTCTAAACGAATCGAACGATTACCAGGATAGAGGCGTCAGGCCTCGTAGAGATTGGAAAACACCATGGCAGGTGAACGCGAACGCGGCGGACGCGAACGGAGCAGGGATCGCGAGGAGCGCGACAGCGAGTTCGTCGACAAGCTCGTCCACATCAATCGCGTGGCGAAGGTCGTCAAGGGCGGCAAGCGCTTCGGCTTTGCGGCGCTGGTCGTGATCGGCGATCAGAAGGGCCGGGTCGGTTTCGGCCACGGCAAGGCGCGCGAAGTTCCGGAAGCGATCCGCAAGGCGACCGAATCGGCGAAGCGCAACCTGACGCGGGTCGCGCTGCGCGAAGGCCGCACGCTGCATCACGACATCGCCGGCCGTCACGGCGCCGGCCGCGTCTATCTGCGTGCCGCTCCGGCCGGTACCGGCATCATCGCCGGCGGCCCGATGCGCGCGGTGTTCGAGACGCTCGGCATCCAGGACGTGGTGGCGAAGTCGATCGGCTCGTCGAATCCCTACAACATGGTTCGCGCAACCTTCGACGCGCTGAAGCATCAGGATTCGCCGCGCTCGGTGGCAGCGCGCCGCAACATCAAGGTCTCCACCCTGCAGTCGCGCCGCGTCGGCGGTGACGCCGAAGTGGTGGCGGAATAACCCCGCGCGATTAGCCAGCGCGCTATTTGGAGTTACTGTCATGGCCCAGGCCAGCAAGACCATCAAGGTCGAGCAGATCGGCAGCGCAATCCGCCGCCATCACTCGCAGCGTTCGACGCTGATCGGCCTCAAGCTCAACAAGATCGGCCGGGTTGCCGAGCTGCAGGACACCCCTGAAGTTCGCGGCATGATCAGCAAAGTCCAGCATCTCGTCCGCGTCGTCGGCGAGTAAGCAGAGATAAGGAGAAGGGCGATGAAGCTCAGCGATATCGCCGACAACGCCGGCTCGCGCAAGAAGCGCATGCGTGTCGGCCGTGGCATCGGTTCCGGCAAGGGCAAGACCTCGGGCCGCGGCGGCAAGGGCCAGACCGCGCGTTCGGGCGTCCGCATCAAGGGTTTCGAAGGCGGCCAGATGCCGATGCATCGCCGCCTGCCGAAGCGCGGCTTCAACAACATCTTCCGGCTCGACTTCGCCGAGATCAATCTCGACCGTCTGCAGGAAGCGATCGACAGCAAGCTGGTCGATGCGAGCGCGACGGTGAACGTCGAGTCGCTGGTGAAGGCCGGCGTGCTGCGCCGCGCCAAGGACGGCCTGCGGCTGCTCGGCCGCGGCGAGATCAAGACCAAGCTGACCATCGAAGCGCACGGCGCCTCCAAGTCGGCGATTGCTGCGGTCGAGAAGGCCGGCGGCTCGGTCAAGATCCTGGCTCCCGCCAAGGACGAAGGCGAGGCGGCGTAACATCTGCGTCATTGCCCGCGGCCTGCGCGGGCAATCCGCAGATCGAATGATGGACTTATCGAGGCCGAGCACCAGATAATGTCCGGTGTCTGCCGACGGCCCGAGAGAGCGAGTTTCTTGGGGGCGTCGGCGAAGCGGGCTCCGGGAGAAAGCCGAACATGGTCTCAGCAGCCGAACAACTTGCCGCAAACCTCAATTTCGGACAGCTGGCGAAAGCTGACGAGCTGAAGAAGCGCATCTGGTTCACCCTGGGTGCGCTGCTTGTTTATCGGCTGGGCACCTACATCCCGCTGCCGGGCATCGATCCCAACATCTGGGAGCAGGTGTTCCGCAGCCAGTCCGGCGGTATCCTCGGCATGTTCAACATGTTCGCCGGCGGCGGCATCCACCGCATGGCGATCTTTGCGCTGAACATCATGCCGTACATCTCGGCATCGATCATCGTCCAGCTGCTGACCACCGTGTCGCCGCAACTTGAGGCGCTCAAGAAGGAAGGCGAGGCGGGCCGCAAGACGCTGAACCAGTACACCCGCTATCTCACGGTGATCCTGGCGCTGTTCCAGTCCTACGGCATCGCGATCGGCCTCGAAGGCGCCGGCAATGTCGTCAGCGACCCCGGCATGTTCTTCCGGATCTCGACCGCGATCACGCTGACCGGCGGCACCATGTTCCTGATGTGGCTCGGCGAGCAGATCACCTCGCGCGGCATCGGCAACGGTATCTCGCTGATCATCCTGTCAGGCATCGTCGCCGAGCTGCCGTCGGCGCTCGCCAACATGCTAGAACTCGGCCGCCAGGGCGCGATGTCGACCGGCCTGATCCTGATCGTCATCGTGATGGCAGTCGCCGTGATCGCCTTCATCGTGTTCATGGAGCGTGCGCAGCGCCGGCTGTTGATCCAGTATCCGAAGCGCCAGGTCGGCAACAAGATGTTCGAGGGCCAGTCCTCGCATCTGCCGCTCAAGCTCAACACCTCGGGCGTGATTCCGCCGATCTTCGCTTCGTCGCTGCTGCTGCTGCCGACCACGGTTGCGAACTTCAACGCCGGCAAGGGGCCAGAGTGGTTCCAGTGGCTCACCACCCAGCTCAGCCACGGCCGGCCGCTGTTCCTGCTGATGTATCTCGCGCTGATCGTGTTCTTTGCCTTCTTCTACACCGCGATCGTGTTCAACCCGACCGAGACCGCGGACAATCTGAAGAAGCATGGCGGCTTCATCCCGGGCATCCGGCCCGGGGAGCGCACCGCCGAATATATCGACTACGTGCTGTCGCGCATCACGGTGCTCGGCGCGATCTATCTCGCGATCGTCTGCCTGATTCCTGAAATTCTGATTTCCTACGCCTCGGTCCCGTTCTACTTTGGCGGCACGTCGCTCCTGATCGTCGTCAGCGTGACGATGGATACGGTGTCGCAGGTGCAGGGCTATCTGCTCGCTCATCAGTATGAAGGGTTGATCAGGAAGTCGAAGCTCAGGGGAGGCCGCCGCCGCTGATCGCGGCGCGGCTTCAAACTCAAAACACAGGTGTGCGGACGTCGCCCACCTAGCCGGGGGGCGAAACAGATATGAGATTGATCCTTTTGGGGCCGCCGGGCTCGGGCAAGGGAACCCAGGCACAGCGGCTGGTGCACCGGCATGGCATCGTTCAGCTCTCGACCGGCGAGATGCTGCGCGCTGCCGCTGCCGCAGGCACCCCGGTCGGCTTGCAGGCCAAGGAGATCATGTCCAATGGCGGCCTGGTTCCCGACGAGGTCGTGGTGGGAATCATCGCCGACCGGATCGAGGAGCCCGACGCCAAGAAGGGCTTCATTCTCGACGGCTTCCCGCGCACCGTGCCGCAGGCGGAGGCGCTCGACGAGCTGCTCCGGAAAAAGCACCTCAAGCTCGACGCCGTCGTCGAACTGCGCGTCAACGAGAGCGCGCTGCTCGCCCGCGTCGAGAAGCGTGCCGAGGAAACCCGCGCGCGCGGCGAGGAAGTGCGCCTCGACGATACGCCGGAAGTGCTGACCAAGCGCCTGGCGCAGTACCGCTCGATGACGGAACCGCTGATTCACTACTATTCGGAGCGGCGGAAGCTTCTGACGGTCGATGGCATGATGACCATCGAGCACGTCACCCGCGAGATCAACCGGATCCTGACTGCGCTCGGCGCGCTGGAACCGAAGGAGCACGAGGAGCCCAAGAGCGCCTCGAAGGCGTCCAAGACTGCCAAGAAAACGGCCAAGCAGACCGCGAAAAAGGCGACCAAGAAGGCAGCTAAATCGGCCAAAAAGGCCGCCAAACCGGCCCGGAAGGCCGCCAAGGGGGCCTCAAAGGCGGTCTCCAAGACCAAAGCTGCCAAGAAGGCTGCCAAGAAAATTGTGAAGCAGCCTGCCAAGAAGACCGTGAAGAAGGCCGCAAAGCAGGCCGCCCGTGCCGCGAATGCCCGGAAGGGGGCAAAGCCGGCAAAAAGGCTGCAAAAAAGCTCACGAAAAAGCGAGCTAAACGCCAGGAGCGGTTGACGAAACCGACATGAATCCTTTAATAAGCCCCGCATCCAAGTTGGATAGTTTTATGACGATGCCGGGCCCCGAAGGACATGAGGGGAAGGGCGTCGTGTTCGCGTTTGTGGACACAAGCCCGCAGAGCATGAACTCGAGAAGCCCGCATCCGTGATGGATCGGCGACAGGAGAGAAGTCCGTGGCCCGTATTGCCGGCGTCAACATTCCTACCAACAAGCGCGTGCTGATCGCGCTTCAGTACATCCATGGCATCGGCCAGAAGAACGCGGCCGACATCATCGAGAAGGTCAAGATCCCGCTGGACCGTCGCGTCAACCAGTTGACCGACCAGGAGGTCCTGCAGATCCGCGAAGTCATCGACCGCGACTATCTGGTCGAGGGCGACCTCCGTCGTGAGGTCGGCATCAACATCAAGCGGCTGATGGACCTCGGCTGCTATCGCGGCCTGCGTCATCGCCGTGGTCTGCCGGTGCGCGGCCAGCGCACCCACACCAATGCGCGCACGCGCAAGGGGCCGGCCAAAGCGATCGCCGGCAAGAAGAAGTAAGTTTTACGAATTGCAGGTGGGGGGTAGCGAATCGAAAATTCGCTACTCGCCATTTGCGTTTTGAGGTGTAGCCGCTGGCACTACGGCGGCGTTGAGATCACAGGAAAGGTTTGAAATGGGCAAGGAAGCCACCCGCGTACGTCGCCGCGAACGCAAGAACATCGCCTCCGGCATCGCGCACGTGAATTCGTCGTTCAACAACACGACCATCACCATCACCGACGCGCAGGGCAACACGATCGCCTGGTCGTCGGCCGGCACGATGGGCTTCAAGGGCTCGCGCAAGTCGACCCCCTATGCCGCGCAGGTCGCGGCCGAAGACGTCTCCAAGAAGGCGCAGGAACACGGCATGCGCACGCTGGAGGTTGAAGTGGCCGGCCCGGGTTCGGGCCGTGAGTCGGCGCTCCGTGCGCTGCAGGCAGCGGGCTTCACCGTCACCTCGATCCGCGACGTGACCACGATCCCGCACAATGGCTGCCGTCCGCGCAAGCGTCGGCGCGTTTGATCTGTAAATCGCGGGCGGCTTCTAGCCGCCCTGCGATCGATTTTGGAATTGACCGCGCGGACTGTTCCGCGATCTCCAACGCCAGGTTCGGCCATTCGACGGGCCCGACGACTGGCCCATGGGTGAACAAGTGACGATCCAGAAAAATTGGCAAGAACTTATTCGACCGAACAAGCTGCAGGTGACGCCGGGCTCGGACGCGAGCCGGTTCGCCACCGTGGTCGCCGAGCCGCTTGAGCGCGGCTTCGGCCAGACGCTCGGCAACGCGCTGCGCCGCATCCTGCTGTCCTCGCTGCAGGGCGCGGCGGTGCAGTCGGTGCATATCGACGGCGTGCTGCACGAGTTCTCCTCGATCGCCGGTGTCCGTGAAGACGTCACCGACATCGTCCTCAACATCAAGGACATCTCGATCAAGATGCAGGGCGAAGGCCCGAAGCGCATGGTCGTGAAGAAGCAGGGCCCGGGCGCCGTCACCGCCGGCGACATCCAGACCGTCGGCGACGTCACCGTGCTCAATCCCGACCTGCAGCTCTGCACGCTGGACGATGGCGCCGAGATCCGCATGGAGTTCACGGTCGCGACCGGCAAGGGCTATGTCGCCGCCGAGCGCAATCGTCCCGAGGATGCGCCGATCGGCCTGATCCCGGTCGACAGCCTGTTCTCGCCGGTCCGCAAGGTTTCCTACAAGGTCGAGAACACCCGTGAGGGCCAGATCCTCGACTACGACAAGCTGACCATGACGATCGAGACCAACGGCGCGATCACGCCGGAGGACGCGGTGGCCTATGCTGCACGCATCCTGCAGGATCAGCTCAACGTGTTCGTCAACTTCGAAGAGCCGCGCAAGGAAGTCACGCAGGAGATCATCCCCGATCTCGCTTTCAACCCGGCGTTCCTCAAGAAGGTCGACGAGCTCGAGCTGTCGGTGCGTTCGGCAAACTGCCTGAAGAACGACAACATCGTCTATATCGGCGACCTCGTGCAGAAGTCGGAAGCGGAAATGCTCCGCACCCCGAACTTCGGCCGCAAGTCGCTGAACGAGATCAAGGAAGTGCTGGCCCAGATGGGTCTGCACCTCGGCATGGAAGTGCCGGGCTGGCCGCCGGAGAACATCGACGAGCTCGCCAAGCGCTTCGAGGATCACTACTGATCCGTTTTTCACCGTCGTGGCCGGAGAATCTCCGGCCACGATTTTTTAATGGGCGAACGCAGGATGCCCACCTGCAAAACTTGTCGCTGAACCACCGCGGCAGAATTGAAGAAGGAAGAAGTCAATGCGTCACGGCAAGGTTCATCGGAAGCTCAACCGCACCGCCGAGCATCGGCGTGCGATGTTCGCCAACATGGCGGCCGCGCTGATCAAGCACGAGCAGATCGTCACCACGCTGCCGAAGGCCAAGGAGCTGCGGCCGATCGTCGAGAAGCTCGTCACCCTCGGCAAGAAGGGCGGCCTCGCCCTGCGCCGCCAGGCGATCTCTGAGCTGCGCGACCTCGACCAGGTCAGGAAGCTGTTCGACACGCTGGCGACCCGTTACAAGGACCGCCAGGGCGGCTACACCCGCATCATCAAGGCCGGCTTCCGCTACGGCGACAACGCGGCGATGGCCGTGATCGAGTTCGTCGACCGCGACGTCGATGCCAAGGGCCAGGACTCCGGTCCGGCCCAGGACAAGGAAGCCGAGGCGGCGTAAGCCGCTCTCGCCGAGGCGGCTAGACCGCTCTCGAGCCACGGTTTTCGAAAACGGCGCCTTCGGGCGCCGTTTTTTGTTGGCGGCCGCGCTCCATCCCCGTCGTCGTCCTGGCTTTCGCCAAGACGACGGCGTCATTGGCTTCCTCACGCGTCGGTGAGATGCAATTGCGGTGCATGATGCCGCGCCCGATATCTCGGTCAGCATCAATGGAGATGAAGCCATGAGAATCGACCTTTCCGGAAAGACTGCGCTGGTGACCGGCTCGACCGCGGGCATCGGCAACGCCATTGCGAGGGGGCTGGCCGAGACCGGCGCCGAGGTCGTCATCAACGGCCGCAGCCAGGCCAAGGTCGATGCAGCGGTTGCCGCGATCGAGAAGGCGGTGCCGGGCGCCAAGGTCCGCGGCATCGCGGCCGACGTCTCGACATCGGCCGGTTGCAAGGCGCTGCTCGCGGCGCTGCCCGAGGTCGACATCCTCGTCAACAATGCCGGCATCTTCGAGCCGAAGCCGTTCTTCGACATTCCCGACGAGGACTGGAGCCGCTTCTTCGAGGTCAACGTGATGTCGGGCGTGCGGCTGTCGCGCGGCTACATGCAGGGCATGCTGAAGCGCAACTGGGGCCGCATCGTCTTCATCTCCTCGGAATCCGGCCTCAACATCCCGACCGAGATGATCCACTACGGCACGACCAAGACCGCGCAGCTTGCGATCGCGCGCGGGCTCGCGCAGCTGACCCGCGGCACCGCCGTAACCGTCAACTCCGTGCTGCCCGGGCCGACGATGTCCGAGGGCGTCGAGACCTTTGTCAAGGATCTCGCCCAGCAGAACGGCCAGTCGGTCGAGGAGGCGGCCTCCAACTTCGTCAAGCAGCACCGGCCGACCTCGCTGTTGCAACGCTTTGCCAGCACCGAGGAGATCGCCAACCTTGTCGTCTATGTCTGCTCCAAGCAGGCCTCCGCGACCAATGGCGCCGCGCTGCGCGCCGAGGGCGGCATCGTCAACACCATCGCCTGAGGTTCGGCCATGTCAGCCTATGTGATCTCAGAGGTCGACGTGAAGGATGCCGCGGGCTTCGAGGCCTATCGCACGATCGCCGCCAAGGCCATCGCGCAATTTGGCGGGCGCTATCTGGTGCGCGGCGGTGCTGCGGAGGCGGTCGAAGGCGGGCCGCCGCCGAAGAACATCATCGTCGTCGAATTCCCGTCGATGACGCGGCTGCGCGAGTGGTACGCATCGCCGGAGTATGCCGAGGCGCTCAGGCATCGGCGGACCGCGCTGGACCGCCGGCTGATCTTCGTCGAAGGCGTGCCGCCGAGCTAAGCTTTGGCGCCGTCGAGAAACTCGCTGAAGCCCGAGGGACGATAGGGGCCGAAGCATATCTGCTCCAGCACGCCGATACCCGTCCGGTCGCCCTGGCGGGCGCGCACCACCTGTTGCACGTGCACGTTCTCGCGGGCCAGCGGATCGAGCGTGACGGGATCGAACGACTCGCCGCCGATCTCGAGCTCGCCCTTCCACATGCCCTGGCCCCATTGCGGATGACCGTAGCCGAGGCCCTTCATCTGGAATTTCAGGATCGGGTCGAGTGCGATGGTCGAGGTGTGACCGTCGATGTCGACCAGGTCGATTTCGGCCGACTGCGCAAGGCGGGTGTTCGGCACGTATTTGACACGGTGCCGCGCGGTCGCCATGCGGCGGTCGAGCCCATCGACGACCCCGGGGATCTCGGCCTCGCTTCGGTAGAGCGGCGCGGTGATGCCCTCGCGGACCAGCGCCTCGCCATGCGTCCCGTCGAAGAAGATGGCGTGCGAGATGTGGTCGTCCCAGACCAACGGGGCCCACAGGAAGAACACGCTCGGCGGCGGCATCGGCGCGCCGCCGACATCGCGCTCGCCGACATTGCGAACGCCCCAGGAGCGATCCTTGGTGCCGTAGCAGGTGTGATCGTCGACCTTGATCTCGCCGTCGGGGTGACGCACGACGCCGCTCCAGCGGCCGAACTGGTCGAACCGGGTCGAGTCCATCGCGCGGCGGTCGCCGGACCAAAGCGTCTGCCGTGCTTCCTGGATCGCGGCCGTGCGCGCGGAGAAGGTCAGGTCGCAGGCGAGGCCCGTTGCATTGTCGTCGAGCACGACCCGGGTCCGCAGCATCGGCTCGATGACCTCCAGCCTGAAGGGGCCGACCTGCATCTCGGTGCGCTCGATTGGCGCCCGCCGCGACCCGTAGAAGCAATGCTGCCGTCCGCCACGCTCCACGACGCTGAAGGCGCAGTCGAGGATCTTGCGGTGCGGGTAGATCGCGATGCCGATGCCGAAATAATACGCGCCGTCGGCGGTGTAGCCATTGAACCAGGTTCGATCATAGACATTCCGGTCGCTGGTCAAGGGAACCGCGATCGGCTCCGGCGTCTGGTGGATGGGGAAATCGTCCAGTTTGTTGAGCACGCCGATCCCTTTCGATGTCTTGACGCGGTCTCTTCACGCGAACCGCTATCCACTTCGCTCGAAAACGCTTCAGTCCTCCCAGTATGAAAAACTGTTGTGATCGAGTGCTTGCGCGCAGGCGCCACGGGTCATTTTCAGGAACAGTGCGTCGCCGCGCTCGGAGCGCTGGACGCTGAGCGCGGAGACGACGCCCATCATGATGCCATGCAGCGTGTAGCGTCGGTAATCCCGCCAGCAATCATCCCAGCCATAATCCCGCACGCCGCGCCGGATCAGCTCGGAATGATAGAACCGCACCAGGTCGGCTTCATGAAGCCGCCGTTCGGATGGTTCGATGCCGGCCGACAGGAAATAGGCGACGTCGACGATGCCTGGCCCCACCGTCAGTGTCTGCCAATCCAGCGTCGCCATCGGACGGGTGTTGGCGCGCACCTCGAACAGCATGTTGTCGAGCCGGAAGTCCGCGTGCTGCAGCGTTCGGGGCGCTGATCGATCGGACTGATAGCGCGGTATCGCGTCCGGAAGCCGGTCGATCAGACCAAGGAATTCCGGCTCGATCACGCCGTGATATCGCTCCTTGTAGTGACCGATGATGGCGGGCAGCACCGCGCGAAGATCCCTGCGCCGGCTTGCAGCGACCACGAAGCATTGCACCGCGTCGAGCGTCGGGTCGTTCCATCGCGGCGCATGCAACGCGGCGGCCTCGGCCATCGCCGTCAGGCAGTCCGCGATCGCGCATCCGGCGAGCTGGTCGCCCGGGCGTGCGGGCGCCAGGTCTTCCAGGATTAGCGTGAAGTCGTCGGTCGCAGGATCGATTTCGGCGAGGATCGGCCGCGGGGTGTGAATGTCGACGGTGGCCGCCAGCTCGCGATAGAACGCGACCTCGCGGACGTAAAGCGTGTGCGCGGAACCGGAGCGGCGGCTGTCGGGATCTGCGGCCGGGAATTTGCCGACCACGCTTAAGGGCGCGTTCGGCCCATCGCCGTCATAGGTCAGATGAAATCGATAGCTGTCGCCGACGAGGCCATTGCCGACCGGCTTGCAGACGAGTTCGACGACCTTCACCTGGTCGATCATACCGGCTGCGCGCAGCGCCCGCGTCATCCACTCAGGATCGATCCGCGACGGATCGGCCGTGAGCAAACTCATCGGTTTCCTCCCATCCCCGTGGTCGTCACCACCGTTCCAGCCGCGTCGTGCACGGCTGGATTGAGGACGGGGTGATCGTTGCGCAAATCATACAGGCGATGCTGTGGCTTTGGCAAAAGCCACGCGCCGGCCTGTGGGGATATCTTTACCAGCCCTCCAGCACGATCTTGCCGCGCGACTTGCCGCTTTCCAGCAAAGCATGGGCGCGCTTGAGGTTGGCGGCGTTGATGGTGCCAAAAGTCTGGTCGAGCGTGGTGCGCAGCACGCCCTTGTCGATCAGGTCGGCGACATCGTTGAGCAGATGATGCTGCGCGATCATATCAGGTGTCTGGAACGAGGAGCGCGTGAACATCGATTCCCAGTGCACCGACACCGCCTTGCCCTTGAACGCGGCGACGTTGAATTCGGCGGGATCGTCGATCAGGCCGAACTTGCCCTGCGGCGCGATGAAGTCGGCGATCGACTTGTAGTGCTGGTCGGTGAAGGTGAGGCTGGCGACGAGGCCGACCGGCGGCAGCCTCAAGCTCTCGATCTGCTCCTTCATCGGCTGCGAGTGGTCGATCACCGCATGCGCGCCGAGATCGCGGCACCACTTCTGAGACTCCGGCCGCGTCGCGGTCGCAACCACCGTG
>NZ_JACMYP010000018.1 GCF_020889705.1 Bradyrhizobium altum
CGCCGCGGCCATGGCGCCGGCGCCCTTGCCGGCGGCGAGGCAGATCACGCGTCCCTTCGGCGCCGGCCGAAGCCGCGATGCCAGCACGACATCGGGATGCGCAGCCGCCACCGCAGCATCGAAGATCGAACGCAGGAAGGGACGACGGTCGGTCATGGCTGTGCTTTCGTTACGCGGTCAGTTTCCGGCGACTTCGCCGCTGATGACGTCGCCGAACAACTGCCAGCGCTCGCCCTTGAACTGCATCAGCTGCAATTGCTCGATCGGCTGGAAGTCGGCGGGCCCGGTCGACAGCGTCACGCCGGGCAGCAGGCCGCCCTGCGCAAACTGCTTCAGGCTCGCCGCCTGCTTCATGACGTTGGCACGGGTGAGGTCGTCGCCGCAGCGGCGCAGCACCTCGACCATGGTGGTTGCCATGTTGTAGCCGGTCATGGCCGAGGCATCGACGCGGTTGGTGTCGGGCATGTACTTGGCGAGCAGTTCGTCGAACGCCTTCATGCCGGCGTCGTCCTTCCACTGCGGGTCGCTGGCGTCCTTGGCGTAGGCCGCCGAGATCACGCCCTGCGCATTGTCGAGCCCGGCGGGACGCATCACCGTCGCGGTGGAGGCCGAGACGTTGGAGACGATGGTCACCGGCTTCCAGTTCATCTCACCGAGCTTCTTGATCGCCTGGGCGCCGAATTTCGGCGTGGTGAAGAAGATGATGACGTCGGGATTGGCGGATTTCAGCCGCACGACATGGGAATCGATGGTGGGTTCGGCGACTTCGTAACTCTCCTTGGCGGCGATCCGCGCCGGATCGCTGGCGAAGCCGTCTTCCAGGCCCTTGAGGTAGTCCTTGCCCATGTCGTCGTTCTGGTAGAGCACCGCGACCTTGGCGGCGGGCTTCTCCTTGAGCAGATATTTCGCGTAGATCCGCGACTCGCTCTGGTAGCTCGGCAGCCAGCCCATGGTCCACGGGAACGCTTTCGGATCGTTCCACTTGGTCGCGCCGGTGGCGACGAACAGCTGCGGCACCTTCTTGGCGTTGAGATATTTCTGGATCGCGGTGTTGGAGGCGGTGCCGAGCGTACCGAACAGGAACAGCACCTCGTCGCTCTCGACCAGCTTGCGGGCCTGCTCGACCGCCTTCGGCGGCGAATAGGCGTCGTCATAGGAAATGAAATTGATCTTGCGGCCGTTGATGCCGCCATCGTCGTTGACCTTCTTGAACACCGCGGCCATCGCCTTGCCGACCACGCCATAGGCCGACGCCGGGCCGCTATAGGGCACGATGTTGCCGATCTTGATCTCGGTGTCGGTCGCACCGGTGTCGTATTTCTTCTGCGCCCACGCGGCATTGCCGGTCACGGCGGCGACGGCGAGGCCGAGCAGGGCGGTTGCGACACGGTGACGGATCGGCTTCGGCATTTCCCGAAAACTCCTTGTTGTTGCCGGCGCGCGAGGGCGCCGGGTTCTCTTCGGTTCTTGCGGGTTTTCCTAGCGCATTGCCGGGCAAAGTGTAAGCAGGCATCGCCCGAGCCGGTCGGCCCATGGTGAATGAAAAGCCCCCTGCGACGGTATCGCAGGGGGCCGTTGTCAGTCGGTCGTCGGCAGGAAATCAGCCGCCGACGTCGGCACTGATGATGTCGCCGAACAGTTCCCATTTCTCGCCCTTGAACTTCATCAGCTGCAACTGGCTGATCGGGGCGAAATCGTTCGCGGCGGTGTTGATCTTGATGCCGGGCAGCAGCACTTCGGTGCGGAAGTCCTGCAGGCTCGCCGCCTGCTTCATGATGTTCTCGCGCGTGAGGTTGTCGCCGCACTGCTTGAGCACCTGGACCAGGGTCTGGGCCACGCCGTAGCCGGTCACGGTGCCGCCGTCGAGCTTGTCGCCTTCGGAGAAGTCCTTGGCCATGAAGGCGTAGAATTCCTTCATGCCGGGATCATTGTCCCATTGCTTGTCCGAGGGGTCCTTCAGATAGGCGGCAGAGATGATGCCCTGCGCGTTCTCGTAGCCGGCGGGCCTGATCACGCTGCCGACCGAGGCCGACACGTTGTTGAGGAAGTGGGTGGGCTTCCAGCCGACCTCGGTGACTTTCTTGATCGCCTGCGCCGCGAATTTCGGCGTCGCGATGTCGATGAACACGTCGGCGTTGCTGGCCTTCAGCTTGACGATGTGGTTGTCGATGGTCGGCTCGGAGGTCTCGAAGCTCTCTTCGGCCACGATCATGCTGGCGGCCTTCTGGCCGAGGCCGTCCTTCAGACCCTTCAGATAGTCCTTGCCGTAATCGTCATTCTGGAACAGCACCGCGATCTTGGCGTTCGGCATGTTCTTCAGGATGTACTTTGCGTAGATCTGGGTCTCGCTCTGGTAGTTGGGCTGCCAGCCCATGGTCCAGGGAAAGTCCTTCGGATCGTTCCACTTGGTGGCGCCGGTGGCGACGAACAGCTGCGGCACCTTCTTGGAATTCATGTACTTCTGGATCGCCGAGTTCGACGGCGTGCCGAGCGAGTTGAAGATCAGCAGCACCTCGTCGCTTTCGACCAGCTTGCGGGCCTGCTCCACGGCCTTCGGCGGCGAGTAGGCGTCATCGTAGGAGATGAAGTTGATCTTGCGGCCGTTGATGCCACCGGCATCGTTGATCTTCTTGAAATAGGCGGCCTCGGTGCGGCCGATGATGCCGTAGGCGGAGGCGGGTCCGCTGTAGGGCATGATGTTGCCGATCTTGATCTCGGTGTCGCTGGCGCCGGTGTCGTATTTCTTCTGGGCAAGCGCAGCGCTGCTGGATGTCGCGACGAGCGCGAGCGCGGCCCCGAGGACCGCAAGTCTTGTGGTAGCGGACATCTATGTCTCTCTCCCTGTTGTCAGACGAACGTGTCGCGGCCCCCTGTTTCGAGGGCTCTCTTGTTATTCGGTGAAAATACCATCTTACCCAGGTCGCCTCAATGAAAAGCCCCTGCGACAACGCCGCAGGGGCTCTCGTCTTTAGTCGACAATTCCGGGTTAACCGCCGACGTCGCCGCTCAAAATGTCGCCAAAGCGCTCCCAGGTCTGGCCCTTGAAGCGGATCAGTTGCAGTTGCGAGAGCGGCGCGAAATCGGTCGCCGAGGTGTTGACCTTGACACCCGGCAACAGGCCGCCGGGTTCGTAATCGCGAATGCTGGCCGCCTGCTTCATGACGTTCTCGCGGGTCAGGTCGTCGCCGCACGCCTTGAGCACATGCACCAGGCCCTGCGAGACGATGTAGGCGTACATCACGGAGGCATCGGCGCGGTTCGCTTCCGGATAGTATTTATCGAGGAACTCGTTCCAGGCGATCATTGCCTTGTCGGTCTTCCACTGCGGGTCGGTCGGGTCCTTGAAATATTGCGACGAAATGATGTCCTGGGCGTTCTCGAAGCCCGCGGGCTTGATCACACTGCCGATCGATCCGGAGACGTTGTTGAGGAAATGCAGCGGATGCCAGTTGAGCTCGGCGTTCTTCTTGATCGCCTGCGCCGCGAATTTCGGAGTCGTGATGTTGAAGAACACGTCGGCGCCGGAGGCCTTGAGCCTGACGATGTGGGAGTCAATGGTCGGCTCGGTCACCTCGTAGCTGTCCTCGGCGACGATCATCGATGCGGCCTTGGCGCCGAGCCCGTCCTTGAACCCCTTCAGATAGTCCTTGCCGTAATCGTCGTTCTGGTAGAGCACCGCGATCTTGGCGTCCGGCTTGTTCTTCAGGATGTACTTTGCGTAGATGATGGACTCGCTCTGGTAGTTGGGCTGCCAGCCCATCGTCCAGGGAAATTCCCTCGGGTCGTTCCACTTGGTGGCGCCGGTGGCGACGAACAGCTGCGGCACCTTCTTCTGGTTCATGTATTTCTGGATCGCCGAGTTCGGCGGCGTGCCGAGCGAATTGAAGATCAGCAGCACCTCGTCGCTCTCGACGAGCTTGCGCGCCTGCTCGACGGTCTTCGGTGGTGTGTAGGCGTCGTCATAGCTGATGAAGGTAACCTTGCGGCCGTTGATGCCACCCTCGGCATTGATCTTGCGGAAATAGGCCTCCTCGGTCTTGCCGATCACGCCATAGGCGGAAGCCGCTCCGCTGTAGGGCATGATGTTGCCGATCTTGATTTCGCTGTCGGAGGCACCGATGTCGTATTTCTTCTGCGCGACGGAGGGACTCGTGGTCGCTGCGAGCAATGCGAGGACAGCCGAAAAGGCCCCCAACCGCAAACGGATAGCAGGCATTTTGATCTCCCTTGGATCACGGTGAATGTGTCACGATTTTTGGAGTGGGAGCACTTTGCGGCTCCTTTCGGCATTGAATACCTTTCGTCAGGTGCCAGCAACAGAAAGCCCCCCCGCGGCGCTGCCGCGGAGCGCGTCATTTAGTCGAACGCGTTGCGAGGAAAGCCGGTGCCGCGGAATCGCCTCGCAACACACGCAAAGCGATTGCGTGGAGATCGTGCGTCGTCCTAGTTGCTGAGCCCGCTCGAGATGATGTCGCCGAACAGCTCCCACTTCTCGCCCTTGAAGCGCATCAGCTGCAACTGCTTGATCGGTGCGAAGTCGGTGGCCGAGGTGTTGATGCTGATGCCCGGCAGCAGCGTACCGGGGACATAATCCTTCAGGCTCGCGGCCTGCTTCATGATGTTGGCGCGCGTGAGATCGTCACCGCACATCTCCAGCACCTGCGCCATGGTCTGTGCGGCGGCGTAGCCGAAGGAGGTGGCGCCGTCGAGCTTGTTGGCGTCGGGATAATCCTTCTTGAGGAAGGCAAGGAATTTCTCCATGCCGGGATCCTTGTCCCATTGCGGATCGGCGCCGTCCTTGAGATAGGACGCCGACAGGACGCCCTGCGAGTTCTCGAAGCCGGCCGGCTGCATGACGCCGCCGACCGAGGCTGAGACATTGGCGACGAACTGCAAAGGCGTCCACGCGATTTCGGCGGCCTTCTTGATTGCCTGCGCCGCGAATTTCGGTGACGTGATGCTGATGAAGGTGTCGGCGCCGGCGGCTTTCAGCTTGACGATGTGATTGTCGATCGCAGGCTCCGACGTCTCGTAAGCTTCTTCGGCGACGATCATCGAGGCCTTGTCGCCGAAGGCGTCCTTCAGGCCCTTGAGGTAGTCCTTGCCGAAATCGTCGTTCTGGTAAAGCACGGCAACCTTGGCGTCGGGTTTGTGCTTCATGATGTATTTTGCGTAGACCCGCGCCTCGTCCTGGTAGGACGGCTGCCAGCCCATGGTCCAGGGATAGTTCTTGGGGTCGTTCCACTTGGATCCGCCGGAACCGACGAACAGTTGTGGCACCTGCTTCTCGTTCATGTACTTCCGGATCGAAGCGTTGGTTGCTGTACCAACCGAGCCGAACACCAGCAGGACCTCGTCGTCCTCGACCAGCTTGCGGGTTTGCTCCACCGTCTTGGCCGGCGAGTAGCTGTCGTCATAGGAGATGAACGTGATCTTGCGGCCGTGGATGCCGCCGGACTCGTTGATCATCTTGAAGTAGGCCGCCTCGGTCCTGCCGATCACGCCATAGGCTGAGGCGGGGCCGCTGTAGGGCGCGGTGTTGCCGATCTTGATCTCGGTGTCGCTGGCCCCGGTGTCGTATTTCTTCTGCGCCAGCGCGACATTGCAGCTCGTCAGGATCAGAGCCAATGCGGACAAGAGCGCCGTCAGGGACGGGCGTGCGGCAGTCATGGTTTCCCCACCTCGAGTTCTTAGTTTGGAGTATTCAATACGATCGGCGCGGGGCGTCAACAAAAAGCCCCCGCGACTGTTATCGCGGAGGCTGTTGTTTTATTCCCGCAGTGCAACGTCACTCAGAGGGGACGTCGCCGGAAATGATGTCACCGAACAGTTCCCACTTCTGACCCTTGAAGCGCTGCATCTGCAGCTGGGCGATCGGGGCGAAGTCGGTGGCGGAGGTGTTGATCTTGACGCCGGGCAGCAGGGTATCCGGCGTAAAGTCCTTCAGGCTCGCCGCCTGCTTCATGACGTTGGCGCGGGTGAGGTCGTCGCCGCACATTTCCAGCACCTTGGCGAGCGTCTGCGCGGCGCCATAGCCGTAGACATAGCCGCCGTCGGTCTTGTCGGCGCCCGGCATGTACTTGTCGAGAAACTCGGACCACTTCTTCATGCCGGGGTCGTTGTTCCACTGCGAGTCGGCGCCGTCCTTGGCATAGGCCGCCGACAGCACGCCCTGGGCGTTGTCGAAGCCGGCCGGCTGCATCACGCTGCCGACCGAGGCCGACACGTTGGTGATGATCTGCAGCGGCTTCCAGCCGAGCTCGGCGGTCTTCTTGATGGTCTGCGCGCCGAACTTCGGCGTGGTGTAGATCAGCAGCACGTCCGGATTGGCGGCCTTGATCTTGACGATGTGGCCGTCGATCGACGGCTCGGACACCTCATAGCTCTCCTCCATGATGATGCTGGAGGCTGCCTTGGCGCCAAAACCGTCCTTGGTGCCCTTGAGGTAGTCTTTGCCGAAGTCGTCGTTCTGATAGAGGATCGCGACCTTGGCGTCCGGCTTCTCCTTCATCAGCCACTTGGCATAGATCTGCGCTTCGCTCTGGTAGCTCGGCTGCCAGCCCATGGTCCACGGGAAGTTCTTCGGATCGTTCCACTTGGTGGCGCCGGTGGCGACGAACAGCTGCGGGATCTTCTTGGAATTCAGGTATTTCTGGATCGCGGTGTTGGACGGCGTGCCGAGCGGGTTGAAGACCAGCAGCACTTCGTCGCTCTCGACCAGCTTGCGCACCTGCTCGACCGCCTTCGGCGGCGAATAGGCGTCGTCATAGCTGACGAAATTGACCTTGCGGCCGTTGATGCCGCCGCGGTCGTTGATCATCTTGAAGTAGGCTTCTTCGGTCTTGCCGATCACGCCGTAGGCGGAGGCCGGTCCCGAATAGGGGATGATGTTGCCGACCTTGATCTCGGTATCGCTTGCGCCGGTGTCGTATTTCTTTTGGGCGAATGCGGCAGTGGACGTCGCGGCAACAGCGACGATCGCCGCGGAAATCGCGGCGATCCGAACGGTAGAAAGCATAACGTCTCCTGGTTTGGTTCTAAAGATTCTTAGTTTTTCTTGAGCTTTGCGGCCAGTTGCTGGGCAACGATCGCAACCTGCCTGGCGCCGTGCGGCACGAGGAAGATGACGAGGAACAGCAACACGCCGAACACCGCACCCGAAAGGCCCTTCGAGATGCCTTCGGCGATGTTGGGCACGAAGATGATGAAGGCGGAACCTACGATCGAGCCGGGCAGCCAGCCGACGCCGCCGACCACCATGCCGAGGAACAGCGAGATCGCGAGCTGGATGGTGTAGCCGTCGGGCGCCACGAACTGCACCGCGATGGCGCCGAGACCGCCGGCAACGCCGGTGATGCCGGCCGAGACGCCGAACGCCAGCGTCTTGTACAGCGCGACGTCGACGCCCATCGCGGAGGCCGCGATCTCGTTGTCGCGGATCGCCATGAAGGCGCGGCCGGAGCGCGACCGCAGCAGGTTCACCGAGGCGAGGTAGATTCCGATCGAGACCGCCAGGGTGAAATAATACAGCCACATGTCCTGCCCCATCGGCAGGCCGAACGGCGCGTCGGGCTTGGTCACGACCAGGCCCTGCACGCCGCCGGTCCAGTGCTCGAAATAGCCGAGCTTGAGGAGCTGCGGCATCGCGGTGGCAAGCGCAAAGGTCGCCAACGCCAGATAGACGCCGGATAGCCGCAGCGCCGGCTGGCCGAACAGGAAGCCGAAGCCGAAGCAGACGATGCCCGCGACCGGCAGCGTGAGGGCATAGTTCATGCCCGCATGCTCCATCAGGATCGCCGACGTATAGGCGCCGACGGCGTAGAACGCGCTCTGGCCGAGCGAGAACTGGCCGCTTCCGCCGGTCAGGATGTTGAGCGCCATCACCGCAAGGGCGTAGATCAGAAGCATCGTCATCTGGAAGATGATGAAGTTCTTCACGAACAGCGGGATCAGGATGAGCACGGCGAGCACGATAAGCGAGGTGCCGTAGCCGAGCGTCATGGCGCGCTTGGGAACGGCCTCGACAGCCTGGCCTTCGGTGACAACTTCGACTTCTTCAGCGGCGCTCATGATCAGACTCGCTTCACGATGGCGCGGCCGAACAGGCCTGCCGGTTTGACGACCAGGACGACGATGATCAGCGCAAGCGCGATCGGAAGTTTCAGCTCATTGCCGACGCCGGGGATATAGGTGCCGACCAGGTTCTCGAAGATGCCGACCAGGAAGCCGCCCATCACGGCACCGAACGGCGAGCTGAGACCGCCGAGCACAGCCGCGGCGAATCCGTAGATCAGCACGCCGAGCATCATGTTCGGCTCGAGGAACACCACCGGCGCGATCATCATGCCGGCGATCGAGCCGATCGCCGCGGCCATGCCCCAGCCCAGCGCGATCATCCACGAGGTGTTGATGCCGACCAGGCGGGCCGATTCCGGCAGCGATGCGGCGGCGCGCATCGCAAGGCCGACCCGGGTGAAGCGGAAGAAGAAGAACAGCAGGACCAGCATCAACAGGGTGATGCCGATCATGCCGGCCTGATGGGTCGAGATCAGCTGGCTGCCGAGGAACGGTGAGGAGCCGAACGGCGTCGGATACTGCTTGATGGTGAAGTCCCAGATCAGTCCGGCGACCGAGTTGATGATCGCGTAGAGCGCGATGAAGCCGGCGACATTGGTCAGGATCGGCGCCTTGGCCAGCGGCTTGAACAGCAACCGCTCGATGACGATGCCGGCGGCAAACGAAAACGCGACGGTGAGCACGAAGGCGCCCCAATATGGCACACCCCATTGCATCAGCTGCCAGGACACGAAGGTCGAGAACATCGCCATTTCGCCCTGGGCGAAATTCAGATGGTCGATGGCCTGGTAGATCATCACGACCGCGAGCGCCATGCAGGCATAGATCGCGCCCGTGGCGATGCCGGCCAGGACCTGGTTGGCAAAAAGCTCCATTGTGCCAGCTCCTCAGTAGCCGAGATAGGATTTGCGGACGTCTTCGTTGTTCGCGATGTCCTTGGCATTGCCCGACATCACGATCCGTCCGGTTTCGATCACATGGGCCTGGTCGGCGAGCTCGAGCGCAAGCTGCGCATTCTGCTCTACCACCAGGATGGTCACCTTTTCCTCGCGATTGATCTTGCCGAGGATGCGGAACAGGTCGCGCACGATCAGCGGCGCGAGGCCGAATGACGGCTCGTCGAGCAGCATCAGGCGCGGCCGCAGCATCAGCGCGCGCGCCACCGCGAGCATCTGCTGCTCGCCGCCGGACAGCGTGCCGGCCTGCTGGGTGTAGCGCTGCTTCAGCACCGGGAAATGTTCGTACATCCGCTCGATGTCGGCGCCGATGGCGTTCTTGTCGGAACGGCTGATGGCCCCTAACTGCAGATTCTCCTCCACTGTCATGTTGGTGAAGGTGCCGCGGCCCTGCGGCACATGGGCGATGCCGAGGCGGACCACGTTCTCGGTGGAACGGGTGCCGATCGGCTTGCCCTCGAACTCGATGGCGCCGGTCGAACGCACCATGTTGCAGATCGCCCGCAGTGTAGTGGTCTTGCCGGCGCCATTGGCGCCGAGCAGGGTGGTCAACGAACCCTCGTTGAGCGAGAAGCTGAGGCCGTGCAGGGCCTGGACCTGACCGTAATAGGCGCGCAGGTCCTTGACGTTGAGCATCGCGGTCATTGGTCCTTGCTCCCCAGATAGGCCTTGATGACGTCGGGGTCGGCCTGGACCTGGGCCGGCGTGCCTTCGGCCAGCTTGCGGCCGAAATTGAGCGCGACGACGTGGTCGGCGATCGACATCACGAGACCCATGTGATGTTCGACCAGCAACACCGTAATTTTACGGTCATCGCGGATTTTGCGGATCAAATCGCCGAGCACGTAGACTTCCTCGTGATTGAGGCCGCCGGCCGGCTCGTCGAGCAGCAGGATCTTCGGATCCGCGGCCAGGGCACGCGCCAGTTCGACGCGCTTCTGGGTGCCGAACGGAAGTCCCGAGACCACGGTGTGGGCGACGTCCTCGAGATCGAGATAGTTGAGGATGCCGTGCACCTTCTTGTTCATGTCGCTCTCGCCGCGGCGAACCCAGGCAAGACGCAGCGAGTCGCTGACGATGTCGCTCGAGGTGCGGGCATGCGCGCCGACGCGCACATTGTCGATCACGGACAGGTTGGGGAACAGCGCGACGTTCTGGAAGGTGCGGCCGATGCCGATCTCGGCAATCCGGTGCGGCGGCCGCGACAGGATGCTCTTGCCTTCCATCAGGATGTCGCCGGACGACGGCTGGTAGAGCCGCGACAGGCAATTGAACAGCGTCGTCTTGCCGGCGCCGTTCGGTCCGATCAGGCCGAGGATCTGCCCGTGGCGCATGTCGAACGACACGCCATTCAGTGCGATGATGCCGCCGAACACGACGCTGACGTCGCGAACCGCGAGCAGGGGATCATTCCCCTGCGCGAGCTGTGCCTGCGTCATCTCGTCTCGCCCGCCATCTCTGAGCGGTGCGAGCGGCCCTGCGATGGATTTCGCCGGACGCGATGGAGGCTATCTGATCCCCTCGGCCAAACGTGCAACTTTCCCTCCTACTCTAGACTTTTTGCTTTGTTCTTTTTGGATTGCGGCGCTATTCCACCGAGCGCCTGCTCGATGTTCCTTACCATCGCGACAAGGCGAGGTCCAATGTCGTTGAGTAATCTATCTTCCGTGAAGCGGAATGCCGGCGCGCCGCAATTGAAGGCGTAAGGACCGGTTCCGTCGTTCAGTCTCAATGCAACGCCAACCGCGGCGACGTCGTCCTGCCAGTCGCCGGTAGACATGGTGAAGCCGTACTTCGCCACCGTCTCGCCGGAGCGTTCGATGCCGTCGCGCATCTTGGCCCAGCGGCTGCCATAGTGATCCCGCAGCTCGCGTAATAAAGCCGCACGCTCTTCGGGTGGCAATGCCCAAATGTAGGCACGGCCCATCGCGGTGGTCGCGATCGGCACCCGCGAGCCGACGTCGAGCTGCACGCCGAGCGCCAGGCCGTTCCGGCTCTGGCCGAAATAGATCATGCTGTGACGGTCGCGGCCGCCGACCGCGACCGCGCCGCCGGTCGCGCGCATCACTTCTTCTCGATACGGCTCGGACAAATGCCGAACGCCGAGATTGGCGAGCGCGGCGTAGCCGAGCGCCATTGCCGACGGCGCGAGCTGATACTTTTCGAATTTCGGTACAGGTGTAAGGTATCCCAGCTTGGTCAGCGTGTAGGTCAGCCGGGAAATGGTTGGCTTCGGCAACTTGGTGCGGGCTGCAATCTCCTGATTGCCGAGCAGCCCGTCATTGGGTTGAAATGCACGCAGGACATCCAGTCCGCGGGAAAGCGCGACGACGAAATTGCGATCGGTCGCTGCTTTCTTGCCGGCGCGCTTCATTCCCCACCCTTGTCATGCTCGTTGACAAGGCTCGTGCTTCAAAATAACCCTCCGTGTCAAGATGTGGAATTAAATTTCGCAGTGCGAAATTGGTCTAATCTAGCCGCTCGGCGCCAGTCGTGCAGCTACTCAACGCAAGTTTCAAGAACAAGCATCCAGGGAGAGTCCCGGTGAGTGAAGTCGTCAAGCTCGAACGTCATGACAACATTGCCGTCGTCACGGTTAACAGTCCGCCCGTGAACGCGCTGAGCGCTGCCGTGCGCGGCGGTATCTTCGATTGCATCAAGAGCGCGATCGATGACGCGCAGGTCCAGGGCATCGTGCTGACCTGCGCCGGCCGTACCTTCATCGCCGGCGCCGACATCACCGAATTCGGCAAGCCGCCGAAGCCGCCCGGGCTCGCCGAAGTGCTGAGCCTGATGGAGAGCTCGCCGAAGCCGATCGTTGCCGCGATCCACGGCACCGCCCTCGGCGGTGGCCTCGAGGTCGCGCTGGCCTGCCACTATCGCGTCGCCACCAAGGACGCCAAGCTCGGCCTGCCCGAGGTGAAGCTCGGCCTGCTGCCGGGCGCCGGCGGCACCCAGCGCCTGCCGCGTGCGGTCGGTCCCGAGCTCGCGGTCAAGATGATCGTCGGCGGTGATCCGATCGGCGCGGACGCGGCGCTGAAGGCCGGCCTGATCGACGAGATCGTCGAGGGGCCGGCGTCGGGCGGTGAGGCATTTGCGCGCAAGGTGGTCGCCGAGAAGCGTCCGCTGCGCAAGCTGCGCGATGACGACAGCAAGCTCGCCGCGGCCAAGGCCGACCGTTCGATCTTCACCAATGCGGTCGCTGCGCTGACCAAGAAGTCGCGCGGCCTCGAGGCGCCGTTCGCCGCCGCCGACGCCGTCGGTGCCGCGATCGACCTGCCGTTCGACGAAGGCCTGAAGAAGGAGCGCGAGGGCTTCCTTAAGCTGATGAACGGCGAACAGTCCAAGGCGCAGCGTTACGCCTTCTTCGCCGGGCGTGAAGCCGCCAAGATCTCCGGTGTTCCCGAGGGCACCAAGGGCCGTAACGTGGCGCGCGTCGCCATCCTTGGCGCCGGCACGATGGGCGGCGGCATCGCGATGTCGTTCGCCAATGCCGGCATCCCGGTCACCCTGATCGAGACCGGCGAGGAGCAGCTCAAGCGCGGCATGGGCATCATGCAGAAGAACTACGAGGCGACCGCCGCGCGCGGTGGCATCCCGGCGGACGCGCCCGCCAAGCGCATGGCGCTGATCAACGGCGTCGTCGGCATCGAGAACATCGGCGACGCCGATCTGGTGATCGAGGCGGTGTTCGAAACCATGGCGGTCAAGAAGGAAGTGTTCGGCAAGCTCGATCAGTACGCCAAGCCGGGCGCGGTGCTGGCCTCCAACACCTCCTACCTCAACATCGACGAGATCGCGCAGTCGACCAAGCGCCCGCAGGACGTGCTCGGCATGCACTTCTTCTCGCCCGCCAACGTCATGAAGCTGTGCGAGATCGTGCGCGCCGACAAGACCGCGCCGGATGCGCTGGTCACCGCCGTCTCGATCGCCCGCAAGATCGCCAAGGTGCCGGCCGTGGTCGGCGTCTGCGACGGCTTCGTCGGCAACCGCATGCTGGCGCAGCGCGGCAAGCAGTCCGAGAAGCTGTTGTTCGAAGGCGCGCTGCCGCAGCAGGTCGACGCGGTTGTCACCAAGTTCGGCATGCCGATGGGCCCGTTCGCGATGGGCGATCTCGCCGGTCTCGATATCGGCTGGCGCTCGCGCAAGGATCGCGGCATCAAGTCGGAGATCGCGGACGCGCTGTGCGAAGCCGGCCGCTTCGGCCAGAAGACCGGCAAGGGCTACTACAAGTATGAGCAGGGCTCGCGCGCGGCGTTGCCCGATCCGGAGGTCGAGAAGCTGATCGACGAGACGCTGGCGCGCCTCGGCCGCAAGAAGCGCGTCGTCAGCGACGACGAGATCCTCGAGCGCATGATGTACCCGATGATCAACGAAGGCGCGAAGATCCTCGCCGAGGGTATCGCGGCGCGTCCGTCTGATATCGACGTGGTCTGGCTCTATGGCTATGGCTGGCCGATCTATCGCGGCGGCCCGATGTTCTGGGCCGACACCGTGGGCCTCAAGCACATCGCCGATCGCCTGGCCTTCTACGCCAGGGAGACCAACGATCCTTCGCTCGAGCCGGCGCCGCTGCTCAAGAAGCTCGCCGACGAAGGCAAGACCTTCGCCTCGCTCGCCGCCGCGTCGAAGGCGGCGTGATTGGCCGAAGGCCTGATCACATGTCGTTCCGGGGCATCGCAAAAGCAATGAACCCGGAACCCATCGCGCCTCAGCGCGTGTGGATTGATGGATTCCGGGTCCGGCCCTTCGGGCCATCCCGGAATGACTTCATAGAGTCCCTGCGAAGGCATCCATGACCTATCCCGGCGAACAATATTATCCCAACGGCGTGCAGTGGAGCGACGAGATCACGCGCGGCACGCTGCCGGACCTGCTCTCGAATGCGGCCGCCGAGTTCGGCGCGCGTCCGGTGCTCGAATTCCGCGACCGGCAGATCAGCTACAGCGAGCTTGAGGCGCTGGTTGAGACCGCAGCGGCCGCCTTCATGCGGGCTGGTTACGGCAAGGGCACCTCGGTCGCGCTGTTTCTCGGCAACTCGCCCGACCATCCGATCAACTTCTTCGGCGCGCTGAAGGCCGGAGCGCGCGTCGTGCATCTGTCGCCGCTCGACGGCGAGATCGCACTGTCCCACAAGCTCTCCGATTCAGGCGCACGGGTGCTGGTCACCAGCAACCTGTCGGCGCTGTTGCCGACCGCGCTGAAATTCCTCGCCAAGGGGCTGCTCGACCGTCTGATCGTCTGCGAGGACGATCATTGGGGCAAGGTCGGCACACAGCAAGCCGCGTTGCCCGACAATCCCGCAATCATCACGCACCGCCAGTTCATCGACGGCGCGGTCAAGCCGTCGCAATGGCCCGCTGTCGACGTCGAGGACGTCGCGCTGCTGCAATATACCGGTGGCACCACCGGCCTGCCCAAGGGGGCGATGCTCAGCCACGGCAATCTCACCGCGGCGGTGTCGATCTATGATGTCTGGGGCAAGCCGGGGCGGCTCGAACGCAACGCGATCGAGCGCGTCATCTGCGTGCTGCCGCTGTTCCATATCTATGCGCTGACCGTCGTGCTGTTGTCGGTGATCCGGCGCGGCCATCTGATCTCGCTGCATCAGCGCTTCGACGTCGAAGCTGTGATGCGCGACATCGAGGTCAAGCGCGCGACGGTGTTCCCCGGCGTGCCGACGATGTGGATCGCGATCGCCTCGCTTCCCGACCTCGACAAGCGCGATCTGTCCTCGCTGGTGGTCGCCGGCTCCGGCGGCGCGCCGCTGCCGGTCGAGGTCGCAAAGATCTTCGAGCGCCGCGTCGGCATGAAGCTGAAGAGCGGCTGGGGCATGACGGAGACCTGCTCGCCCGGCACCGGCCATCCCAAGGAAGGGCCGGAGAAGCCGGGCTCGATCGGGCTGATGCTGCCCGGCATCGAGATGGACGTGGTGTCGCTGGAGGATTCCACCAAGGTGATGCCGGTCGGCGAGGTCGGCGAAATCCGCATCCGCGGCCCGAACGTCACCAAAGGCTACTGGAACAGGCCGGCGGAGACCGCGGAGGCCTTCGTCGGCGACCGCTTCCTGACCGGCGACATCGGCTACGTGGATGCAGACGGCTATTTCTATCTGGTCGACCGCAAGAAGGACATGATCATCTCCGGCGGCTTCAACGTCTATCCGCAGATGATCGAGCAGGCGATCTACACGCATCCCGCCGTGCAGGAAGTGATCGTGATCGGTATCCCCGACGACTATCGCGGCGAGGCGGCAAAGGCCTTCATCAAGCTGCGCGACGGCGAGAAAGTGTTCTCGATCGACGAGCTGCGCGCATTCCTCGCCGGCAAGGTCGGCAAGCACGAACTGCCGGCCGCCGTCGAGTTCGTCGCCGAGCTGCCGCGCACCCCGGTAGGCAAGCTGTCGCGGCACGAATTGCGCCAGCAGCAGCCCAAGACATCTCCAACCAAACCGCAACAAACCGCATCAGGATCGCGCTCATGATGGACGATATGGTGCAATGAATCCGTCGTCCCGGCGAAAGCAGGGACCCATACGCCGCGGCCTGTGTAAGAGGCACAAGCGGCAGCCGGCTTTGCCAATCCCGACGGCCGGTGGTTATGGGTCCCGGCTCCAGTGCGCAATCGCGCACAAGGCCGGGACGACATCGAGAGTGTGACGAGGCATTGAACTTTCAAAGGAGGATCCGATGGATCTCGCTTTCACCAAGGAAGAGATAGCGTTTCGCGAGGAGGTACGGGAGTTCTTCAAGAACAACGTGCCGCCGGAGACCCGGCGCAAGCTGCAGGAAGGCCGCCATCTGTCGAAGGACGAGATGGTCACCTGGTGGCGCATCCTCAACAAGAAGGGGTGGGGTGTCACCCACTGGCCGAAGGAATACGGCGGCACCGGCTGGACCACCGTGCAGCATTACATCTTCAACGAAGAGCTGCAGTCCTATCCCGCGCCGCAGCCGCTCGCCTTCGGCGTCAGCATGGTCGGCCCTGTCATCTATACCTTCGGCAATGAGAAGCAGAAGAAGGAATATCTGCCGCGCATCGCCAATGTCGACGACTGGTGGTGCCAGGGCTTCTCGGAGCCGGGCTCGGGTTCGGACCTTGCCTCGCTGAAGACCAAGGCCGAACGCCGTGGCGACAAGTGGATCATCAACGGCCAGAAGACCTGGACCACGCTCGCCCAGCACGCCGACATGATCTTCTGCCTCTGCCGCACCGACAACAACGCGAAGAAGCAGATGGGCATCTCCTTCATCGTGTTCAGCATGAAGTCGAAGGGCGTCACCGTGCGCCCGATCCAGACCATCGACGGCGGCCACGAGGTCAACGAGGTGTTCTTCGACGACGTCGAAGTTCCTGTCGAGAACCTGATCGGCGAGGAGAACAAGGGCTGGGATTACGCCAAATTCCTGCTCGGCAATGAGCGCACCGGCATCGCCCGGGTCGGCGTGTCGAAGGAGCGGCTGCGCCGTATCCGCGCGCTGGCCTCCAAGGTCGAGTCCGGCGGCCGTCCGGTCATCGAGGATCCGGCGTTCCGCGAAAAGCTCACGGCCTGCGAGATCGAGCTGAAGGCGCTCGAGCTGACCCAGCTCCGCGTCGTCGCCGACGAAGGCAAGCACGGCAAGGGCAAGCCCAATCCGGCCTCCTCGGTGCTCAAGATCAAGGGCTCGGAAATCCAGCAGACCACGACCGAACTTCTGATGGAGATCATCGGCCCGTTCGCCGCGCCCTACGACGAGCACGGCGATGCCGGCTCGAACGAGAGCATGGATTGGACTGCGCAGATCGCGCCGAGCTACTTTAACAACCGCAAGGTTTCGATCTACGGCGGCTCTAACGAGATCCAGCGCAACATCATCAGCAAGGCGGTGCTGGGGCTTTGATCTTCTCCCTCTCCCGTTCTTCGCGGGGAGAGGCCCCGGCTCTGTCATCGGTGTCATTCCGGGGCATCGCGAAGCGATGAGCCCGGAATCCATAACCACCATCGTGAGTATGGATTTCGGGCCCGGCCCTTCGGGCCATCCCGGAATGACACCGCGTAAGAGCATCAGCATTTTTGACGATAGGGAACGAACATGGATTTTGATCTGTCCGAGGAGCAGCGGCTTCTCAAGGAAAGCGTCGACGGTTTGCTGGCGGATGCCTACGACTTCGATGCGCGCAAGAAGTACATGAAGGAGAAGGGCGGCTGGAGCCAAGCGCTCTGGGGCAAGCTCGCCGAGCAGGGCCTGCTTGGTTTGCCCTTCGCGGAGACGGATGGCGGCTTCGGCGCCGGCGCGGTCGAGACCATGATCGTGATGGAAGCGCTCGGCAAGGCGCTGGTGGTCGAGCCCTATCTCGCCACTGTCGTGGTCGCCGGCGGCTTCCTGCGCCATGGCGGCTCGGCCGAGCAGAAGGCCAAGTTCATTCCCGGCATCATCGACGGCAGCAAGACCTTCGGCTTCGCGCAGCTCGAGAAGAACTCGCGCTACGACCTCTTTGACGTCGTGACGACGGCCAAGAAGAAGGGCGACGGCTGGGTGATCGACGGCGAGAAGTTCGTCGTGCTCAACGGCGAGAACGCCGATACGCTGATCGTGACCGCACGCACCAAGGGTGGCCAGCGCGACAAGGCCGGCATCGGCGTGTTCCTGGTTCCGGCGGACGCCAAGGGCGTCACCAAGAAGGGCTATCCGACTCAGGACGGCCTGCATGCAGCTGACATCACCTTCACCAATGTCGAGGTCGGTGCGGATGCTGCGATCGGCGATCCCGAGAACGGCCTGCCTCTGATCGAGCGCGTGGCAGACGAAGCCCGCATTGCGCTGTGCGCGGAAGCCGTCGGCGCGATGGACGAGTCGCTGAAGGAGACCGTCGAGTACATCAAGACCCGCAAGCAGTTCGGCGTTGCGATCGGCTCGTTCCAGAGCTTGCAGCACCGCGCTGCCGACATGTTCGTGGCGTTGGAGCAGGCCCGCAGCATGTCGATGTTCGCGACCATGGCGTCGGACTTCAGCGATGCCAAGGAGCGTTCATCCGCGGTCGCGGCCGCCAAGGTGCAGGTCGGCAAGTCCCTGAAGTTCGTCGGCCAGCAGTCGATCCAGCTTCACGGCGGCATCGGCATGACCATGGAAGCCAAGATCGGCCACTACTTCAAGCGGCTGACCATGATCGAGAACACGCTCGGCGACACCGACTACCACCTCCGTCGCGTCAGCGAGGGCGGCGGCCTGCTGGCGTAGGTCTCATCCGTCATTCCGGGGCAGCCCGAAGGGCTGAGCCCGGAATCCATTCCACCACGAACCATGCGGCTCGATGGATTCCGGGTTCTCGCTTCGCGAGCCCCGGAATGACGGGGCAAGGGAGGCAACAACAATGAAGAACACCCCGTTCGATCTCACCGGCCAGGTTGCGGTCGTCACCGGCTCGAGCCGCGGCATCGGCCGCTCCTCGGCCGAACTGCTGGCGAAACTCGGCGCCAAGGTCGTGATCTCCTCGCGCAAGGCGGATGCCTGCCAGGAAGTCGCCGACGGCATCAAGAAGGCCGGCGGCGACGCGCTCGTCATCCCCTGCAACATCGCGCGCCGCGCGGAGGTCGAGGGGCTGATCTCGGGCACGATCAAGCATTACGGCAAGATCGACATCCTGGTCTGCAACGCTGCGGTCAATCCCTATTACGGCCCGCTGCTCGACATCACGGACGAGGCCTTCGACAAGATCATGGGCTCGAACGTCAAGAGCAACATCTGGCTTTCCGCGCTGGCGATCCCGCAGATGGCCGAACGCGGCAAGGGCTCGGTCGTGATCATCTCCTCGATCGGCGGCCTGCGCGGCTCGACCGTGATCGGCGCCTACGGCATCTCCAAGGCGGCGGACTTCGCGCTGTGCCGCAGCCTTGCCGGCGAATGGGGCCCGAAGGGCGTGCGCGTCAATTGCGTGGCGCCGGGTCTTGTGAAGACCGATTTCGCCCGCGCGCTGTGGGAGGATCCGGACAATCTGAAGCGCCGCACCGCGTCGACGCCGCTCCGCCGCATCGGCGAGCCCGACGAGATCACGGGCGCGGTGGCCTATCTCGCCTCCGATGCCTCGACCTTCATGACCGGCCAGACCATCGTGGTCGACGGCGGCGTGACGACGGCTGCGACGTAGTTCTCAAGAGAAGCCGTCGTGGCCCGGTTAGCCCGGCCACGACGCGTGTTCGCCTCAGACCTGGTCGAGCGCGCGCTCGAAATCCTCGATCAGGTCGTCGGGGTGCTCGAGCCCGGCCGAGAAGCGAATAAAGCCTTCGCTGATGCCGAGTTCGGCGCGAGCCTCCGGCGCCAGGCGCTGATGCGTCGTGGTCGCGGGATGCGTGACCAGGCTCTTGGCATCGCCGAGATTGTTGGAGATGCGCGAAATCTTCAGTGCGTTGAGGCAGCGGAAGGCGCCGGCCTTGCCGTCCTTCACCTCGAAGCCGACCAGCGTCGAGCCGGCGCCCATCTGCTTCTTCACGGTCTCGGCCTGCGGATGATCGGGGCGGCCGGGATAGACCAGCCGCGTGATCTTCGGATGGTTCGCCAGCGCCTCGGCGATCTTCGCCGCGTTCTCGGTCTGCGCGCGGACCCGGATGCCGAGCGTCTCCAGCCCCTTCAACAGTACCCAGGCGTTGAACGGCGACAGCGACGGGCCGGTCTGGCGCATGAAATTATGGATATGCTCGGCGATGAAGGCCTCCGACGACAGAATGACGCCGCCGAGGCAGCGGCCCTGGCCGTCGATATGCTTGGTCGCGGAATAGACCACGACGTCGGCGCCGAGCGACAGCGGGCTCTGCCAGATCGGCGTCGCGAACACGTTGTCGACGATCAGCCGTGCGCCGCCGCTATGCGCGATCTCTGCGATCGCGCCGATGTCGAGCACGTCGAGCGTCGGATTGGTCGGGCTCTCCAGGAAGAAGGTCTTGGTGTTCGGCCGCAATGCGCGCTGCCACTGGTCGAGATCGAGGCCGTCGACCAGCGTCGTCTCGATGCCGTAGCGCGGCAGCAGGTCCTGCACGACGTAGAGGCAGGAGCCGAACAGCGCCTTTGACGCCACCAAATGATCGCCGGCCTTCAGCGGCGCGAGGATCGCGGTCGTTACCGCGGCCATGCCGGTCGCGGTCGAGCGCGCTGCTTCGGCGCCCTCGAGCTCGATCATGCGGCGCTCGAACATCGCGATGGTCGGATTGGAGTAGCGCGAATAGATGAAGCCGGGATCCTGGCCCTTGAAGCGCGCCTCGCATTGCTCGGCGGTGTCGTAGACGTAGCCCTGGGTGAGAAACAGCCCCTCCGACGTCTCCCCGAATTGCGAGCGGAGCGTGCCGCCATGGACGAGGCGGGTTTCAGGACGGTAGTGGGCGGTAGACTTCGACTCAGAAGACTTGGATTCAGACATGTGACCTCCGAAGTGGCCATTTCCCTCGGAAAATGGCCACAAAAAAACCGGCCTGGAGCAACCTCCACAAGCCGGGATCACACTGTCCCCGGCCTGTTTAGCGACTTATTTAACGTGGCTGCAAGCCGGCCGGCTCAAATCACCACGGGATAAGTGCAGCTGATATTCCCTCGCGCCCTTTCCGTCAAGACGGTCATCGGATAACCCGTAAAAGCCCATAATTTGGGGCTTGGTGGCCGCTCAGAGTATGATTTTGGGCCATCTCGAGGGATCGCCAAGGGACCGCATCGTGTCGTTCACGCTGGAAGACGAATCCAACGGAATTCTGCCCGACCGCATGATCGCGGAGATGGCGGAGGCCGGCCTCATTCTGCCCGCCTACGACTTTGTCGAAAGCCAGATCCAGCCGGCAAGCCTCGATCTTCGCCTCGGCGACATCGCCTACCGCGTCCGCGCCAGCTTTCTGCCAGGGCCCGATGCCACGGTCGCGGAGCGGATCGACCAGCTGAAGCTGCACGAGATCGATCTCTCCGACGGCGCGGTGCTGGAGACCAACTGCGTCTACATCGTGCCGCTGCTGGAAAGCCTGGCGCTGCCGCCGGAGATCGTGGCCGCGGCCAACCCGAAGAGCTCGACCGGACGGCTCGATGTCTTCACCCGCGTGATCGCCGACGGCACCCGCCGCTTCGACATGATCGGTGCCGGCTATCACGGTCCGCTCTATGCCGAGATCAGCCCGAAGACGTTTCCCGTGCTGCTGCGCGAGGGCTCGCGGCTCAGCCAGGTCCGTTTCCGGATCGGCGAGGCGACCTTGACCGCCGACGAGCTCGACGCGCTGCATGCCGCCGAGCGGCTGGTCGATGCCGACAATGCCGATCTCACCCATGGCGTCGCGCTCTCGGTCGACCTCTCCGGCGAGAACTCGGGCGGCTTCGTCGGCTATCGCGCCAAGCGCCACACCGGCGTGGTCGATATCGATCGCCGCGGCGGCTATTCGGTCGAGGAATTCTGGGAGCCGATCAAGGCGCGGCCCGACGGCAGCCTCATCCTCGATCCCGGCGAGTTCTATATCCTGGCTTCGAAAGAAGCCGTGCAGGTGCCGCCGGACTACGCCGCGGAGATGGTGCCGTTCGATCCGCTGGTCGGCGAATTCCGTGTCCACTATGCCGGCTTCTTCGATCCCGGCTTCGGCTATGCCGGTGCCGGCGGCAAGGGCGCGCGCGCCGTGCTGGAAGTGCGCTCGCGCGAGGTGCCGTTCATTCTCGAGCATGGCCAGATCGTCGGCCGCCTCGTCTATGAGCGCATGCTCGAGCGCCCCGACGCGCTCTATGGCCAGCGCATCGGCTCGAACTACCAGGCGCAGGGCCTGAAGCTCTCCAAGCATTTTCGCGTGTAATTCCGCAGCCCGGATTTCGCGTCATTCTCCGCCGTCATTCCCCGCGAAAGTGGGGAATCCAGTACGCCGCGGCCCCTCCATCCACAACCACTGTCTCTGGAATACTGGATCGCCCGATCAAGTCGGGCGATGACAGTGTGTGTTGGTTGCGCCATCTCTCCGGCGATGACACAGTCCGGCAAACAACAAGCCGGGAGTGAACATGAGCGCCGCAAGAGATTCAGCGCAGCAGGAAGCGCAGTGGCGGAAGTGGCGCAGCGTCGCCGATCTCTATCACGCCTTCTTCACCGGGCTGATCCTCACCGTGGTCACGCGGCGCGGCACCGCCGACGCCGCCGAGTTCGTCTTCCGCGTATTTCGCCGTCAGCAGCAGGAGCGCTTCCTGCCCGGCTTGAAGAAGCTCGGCCTCGACGGCCTGCCGCCCGCGGTCGCGGCCGCGCGATATCACTATCTCTCCAACTGGATCGGCGGCGTGCATGTCGAGTACATGTACGAGTCCGATCGCAAGGCCTGGATCCGCTATCCGCCGCCGCGCTGGATCTGGAAGGGCACGGCGATCTGCGGCGTGCCCGGCGAGGTCTCGCGCGCGATGCTGCGCGGCTGGCACGCCAACAATGGCGTAGCCCTTGGCGATCTCCGGCTCGGCTTCGTCTGTACCAAGCAGAGCGTCGACGGGCAGGACGGGCTCGAGGGCTATTATTGCGAATACGATCATCCGCTCGAGCTCGACCAGCGACTGGTGTTTGCGCGCCATCTGGAGGCGCCGCTGTTCGATTCCAGAACCGCGCCGGCATTGCCGGTCGACAGCTGGCCGAAGCCGCGGCTGGAAAAGGCCTATCGCAACTACGCGATGGAATATGTGAAGACGGCCGCGCCCGTCATCGTGCAAGTGTTCGGGCCAGCGGATGCGAGCTATCTCCTGCACCTCACCGGCAGGCTGATTGGCATGCAGTATTTCGACGAGGTCGCCCAGGCGCTCGGCGGCCGCCGTGGCCGTGCCGCGGAATTTGCCGCATTCCTGCGCGTGCTCTTCGAGTCGCAGGATGATGTCGCTGACATCAGCGAGTCCGAGGGCCAGTTCGAGATCCGCCAGCAGGGCTGGAAGCTGATGGCCGACGTGGCCGATTATCACCCGGCCTGCGCCAGCGTTCTGACGGGTCTGCTTGAAGGGCTGGCAGCCGGCTGCGGACGGCATATTCCGGTGCATCTGAAGCCGAATGGCGCCGCCGGCGCGCCGTTCGTCTGGTCGGTCGGCTAGCGCCAAGGTTCATCCGGGTTCACCTGCAATCGCGCAGGCCCCCCTTGCGTCCCGCGCACGTGGAATCCGCGTTCGCCATGGTAGGGAAACACCATGGCGCGGCTCCCCAGATCGCGCGTGGGAGTAGAAATGTCCGATCTCGGCCTCGCCGAAATACCTGTCGACGAACAAGAACGGCCGCTGCCGCCGGTGACCAGGCCGGCGCGCAACGCGCTGCTCGACGGGCCGATTTTGCGCACGCTGTTGTGGCTGGCGTGGCCGAACGTGATCGCGCTTTCCGCCGGCACCTGCGTGGTGATCGCGGAAACCTCCTATATCGGCCGGCTCGGCGTCGAGTCGCTGGCGGCGATGGCGCTGCTGTTTCCCTGCGTGATTCTGACCATGACGATGTCCGGTGGCGCGATGGGCGGCGGTGTCGCATCCGCGATCGCGCGCGCGCTCGGCGCCGGCGAGATCGAGCGGGCATCGACACTTGCAATGCATGCGCTGCTGATCGGATTGACGTTTGGTCTTACCTTCATGCTGGGCATGCTGACCTTCGGTCCGCGCCTGCTCGAATTGCTCGGCGGCCGCGGCAATGTGCTGGCGCAGGCGATCGCCTATTCGCAGATATTCTTTGGTGGCGCGATCTTGCCCTGGTTGATGAACACGATGGCCGGCATCCTGCGCGGCACCGGCAACATGAAGCTGCCGTCGACCATGATCCTGTCCTCGGCGGTGTGCCAGATCATTCTCGGCGGCACGCTTGGGCTCGGCCTCGGGCCGGTGCCGCAATTCGGCATGCGCGGCGTCGCGGCGGGGTCGCTGATCGCCTATTCGATCAGCATCAGCGTGATGGGCTGGTATCTGTTCTCGGGCCGCGCCCGTGTGAAGCCGAAACTCAGGGGGTTGCGCGTGCAATGGGCGATGTTCATCGACATCCTCAAAGTCGGCGCGGTCTCCTGCTTCTCGCCGCTGCAATCGGTTTTGACGATCTCGATCTTCACCCACATGCTGGCGCAGTTCGGCACCGCGGTGCTCGCCGGCTACGGCATCGGCGCGCGGCTCGAATTCATGCTGACCTCGGTCGCCTTCGCGGTCGGTATCGCCTCGGTGCCGATGATCGGCATGGCCGTCGGGGCCGAACGCGTCGCGCGGGCGCGGCGCATCGCCTGGACCGCGGGCACGCTGTCGTTCCTCGCGGTCGGTGTGGTCGGCAGCTTCATCGCCGTCTTCCCCGACCTCTGGGTCAATCTGTTCACCAATGATCCGCATGTGAGGGCGACCAGCCATCAGTACCTGTCGACCGCCGCGCCGATGTACGCTTTCATCGGCCTCGCAATGTCGATGTATTTCTCCTCGCAAGGTGCTGCGAAGGTGCTGGGTCCGGTGCTGGCGCAGACCGCGCGGCTGATCTTCATCGGCGCCGGCGGCTGGTGGCTGTCGACCCATGAGGCGAGTGCGCAAAACTTCTTCGCACTCGCCGCCGCTTCGATGGGCGTGCTCGGCGTGCTCTCCTGCCTCAGCGTGATCCTGACGCGCTGGGGAAGATCTGCACCGGTCGCCGGGGCGCAGCCGGCGTTGTCATAGGCTATTGGACCCGTCATCCTGAGGAGCGCGCAGCGCGTCTCGAAGGATCGACGGCCCTGGTGTTTCGGCGGGCGCTCGTAGAAACAGCGAGGCTGTCGCCCCTTCGAGACGGTCGCTTCGCGACCTCCTCAGGGTGACGGTCATAGTTCGAAATGCGCGGCCAGTCGCATGACCTAGCGGGTCACGCCGCGTTCTTGTCCCTGGCCGATTTGGCCTGTGCGGCCTGCATCGCGGCCGCGCCGAGGTCCATCTGCGCGTCCATATAGGGCGCTACCTCGTGCGGCAGCACGTCGGCGATCCATACGACCCGGCAGCGCGCATCGCCCTCGGCAAACACCTGCACCGAGGCGGAATGCTGCTTCAACCGCTCGCTGGTGATCGCATAGACCAGCCGTTGTCGCTTGTCGTCGCAATCGACCAGCGTTTCGTGCGCCACGGTGCCGTTGGCGAAGGTGACGGTGCGGACATCGCCGACGAGTTGCGTGTCGGTCACGAAGCCCGGCACCAGCCGCGTATGCAGCGCGCCGAAATCGCGCAGTGCGTCCCAGACATGATCGGCCGGCGCGTCGATCGGGATGTCCTTGTGAATTGAAGCCATGGTGTTGATCCTTTCAGGAGGGGGCGTCATTGCGAGGAGCGAAGCGACGACTTGTCCGCCGAAGCCTTGGCGAAGGCGGAAGCAATCCATATCGCAGCAGGCCGAAACATGGATTGCCTCGCTCCGCTCGCAATGACGGGGGAATGCAGGGAATGCGTCTAGGTAGACACCGCCTCGACATTGTTGCCGTCGGGGTCGAGCAGGAACGCCGCGTAGTAGGTCGGGCTGTAGTCCTTGCGATGGCCAGCCTCACCGTTGTCCTTGCCGCCGGCCTTCAAGCCCTCGGTGTGGAATTTCTTGATCGCGTCATGGCTCGGGGCGCGGAACGCGATGTGGGCGCCGCCTTGCGTCTTGCCCTTGTGCAGATGCAGCCAGAGCGCCGGTTCGCCTTTCGGGCCGAAGCCTGCGCCGCAGTCGTCGCGCGAGCAGAGCACGAAGCCGAGCGGCGCCAGCACCGCGGGGGGTAGAAGCGCACGCTGGCGTCGAGGTCGGCGACGCGCAATCCGATGTGGTCGTACATGATGGGGTCTCCAGTCGCTGGGCGCGTCGATGGACGCGCGGACCGGAGCAACCTAGCTATTGCAGCGCAAGGCGTTCTTGGAGAATCTTGCGGTCGCCGCGGGAGGCCTGGCGGAACTTCAGCGGCGAGGCGCCGGCGGCGCGGTGGAAGCTGCGCACGAAATTGGAGAGATCGCCGAAGCCGACGTCATAGGCGATGTCGGTGACCGGGCTGTCGTCATCCACCAGCCGTCGCGCCGCATGGCGCAGCCGCGAGCGCACCAGATATTGATGCGGGGTCACGCCGAGCACCGCGGAGAACAGCCGCAGGAAATGGAAGGTGCTTAGGCCGGCCTGCTCCGCGGCATCGTCGAGATCGATCTGATGGTGTGAATTGGCGTCGATCCACAGCGCCGCTTCGACAGCGCGGCGGCGGTCGCGCAGGCCGGCGGTGAGGTGCTTCGCCTTGCGATCGGATACCAGCTCGACAAGACGGCTGGCGAGAAGGTGGCCGACCTCGTCGAGGCCGACGTCGCTGTTGCCAGCTGCCGCCGTTTGGGCGAGCTCCCCGATCACCATCAGTTCGGGCAGCGGCGGTACCGAGCCGACCTGCCAGACCGACATGCGGTCGCCGATCGTCTCGACCAGCTCCGGGTCCAGGAAGAACGACAGGCATTCGTCGCCGACCACATGGTCGTGCGTGCAGGTGTATTCATCGCCGGGATGGCCGACCAGGATCGAGCCTGCCACCAGCTCATGGAAGCGGCCGCGGCAATGGCAGCCGAAGCTGCCGCTGCGCACATAGGACACGGAGTGGCAGGCGAATTGTTCGACGAACGGTTTGTAGCCGGGCTCCGCCGTGCAGCGAAACTCGTTCACCGTGATGCGATCGCGCTGCAGCAGTGTGGTCCGGGTCATACCCAGATTTAGGCTTGCGGGTGGGGCCGTGCAACGGGCAGCAGCACGTCGAACAGGGTCTTGCTGGTGATCGGCTGGGCGCCTTCGATCGAGAGCAGCCGCCGCTTGGAGACGCTGCCGCCGTTCGGTGAAATCCGGTCGGCATAGTAGCCCGCCTCGAGCACGCGGTGGCAGGGCACGATGATCATGAAGGGATTGCGGCCGAGGGCCGGCGCCACCGAATAGATCGCGCCGGACGCGCGCAGGGTGCCCGCTACCTCGTCATAGGTCCGGGTCTCGCCGCAGGGAATGCGGCGGACGGTCTGGTAGACGCGCTGGCTGAAGGCCGGGATGCCGCTCATGTCGAGCGCAACACCCGTGAGATCGGCATTGCCGCCGCGCAAGATCGCTGCAATGCCCTCGATCGCGACCTCGATCTCCTCGGAGGGCCGCAGCTCGCGCGCGTCGGGGTAGTGCTGGAACAGGCGTTTGCGGGTTTCGATTTCGCGGAGCTCGGGAAGCTGGACGCCGGCGACTCCGGCTTCGCCCCATGCGATGCCGCATCGGCCGATTGCCGTGTCGAAAATGGTGTACCCACGCCCCGCCATGACGCCACCAACCCTCCCATGCGATCATAACAGCGCCGCGGTCCGGCGCATCCGGAATCTTGACGTTTAGTTAAGCATGTCGCGGCCGGTTCTGTGTGACCCCGCCAACGTCCAGTCACGCATCCTCCGGTCACGCATCTTAAAGGCTTTGCCCGCTATCTGGTCGCCGGCATGCTGCTGCAAAAGACGATCGGCGGAACGATGACGAGCACGAGCGCCGAAGCCGCGCCCGGCAGCGCAGGCATGGTCGGGCGCGCGCGCGGGCGTGTTCACCCGCTCTTCGCCTTGCTGCTGTTGGCGTTGGTGTTGCGCCTTGCGGCCGCCGTCTGGCCCAACGTGATCTATCCCGACGAGACCTTTCAGTATCTCGAGCCGGCGTGGCGGATGCTCGGCCATGACGGCATTTTGACATGGGAATGGCGCGACGGCATTCGCGGCTGGTTCCTGCCGACATTGATGGCCGCGCCGGTTGCCCTCGGCGATGCGATTGCGCCTGGTGGCGCAGGTGCGTTCCTGGTGCCGCGTCTGATCGCCGCATGCGCGTCGCTGTCGATCGTGGTCAGTGCTTGGCTGCTTGGCGCGCGGGTCTCGCGAACCCATGCCGTCGTCACGGCCTTCGCGGCTGCGGCTTGGTTCGAACTGATCATGCTCGCGCCACACACATTGGGCGAGCCGCTGGCGACAGCGCTCATCGTGCCGGCGGCGCTGCTGGTCACCGATCGTCCGTCACAGCGGCGTCTCGCGATTGGCGGTGCCTTGCTCGCCTTCGCCTTTGTCTGCCGCTTCCAGTTTGCGCCGGCCATCGCCGTGCTGGCCCTCGGGGCGTGCTGGACACGCCGGCGAAACCTGGTTCCGCTGGTCGCCGGCGGGCTCGTGGCGCTGCTGCTCGCCGCCGCGATCGACCTGGCGCATGGCAGCGTGCCGTTCGCCTGGCTGATCGCCAATATCAGGGAAAACCTTGTCCACGATCGCGCCATCGAATTCGGCGTGTCACCGCCGTCGGCCTATCTCATCGACTTCCTGACCGTGTGGTCGGTGGCGATCCTGCTCCCGCTCGCTGCGATCTGGCGCGGCTGGCGGCACGCACCGCTGCTCGCGACCGTGGCGCTGGTCAATCTCGTCTTCCACAGCCTGATCGCGCACAAGGAATACCGCTTCATCTTCCTGTCGGTGGTGCTGTTCACCATCGTCGCGGCGCTGGGATCGGCCGATTGGGTCCAATGGCTGCGTGCGAAAGACATATGGCGCCGCCGGGCATTGCCGATCGTCCTCGGCGGCTGGGCGCTGCTGTCAGTGGCGCTAGCCGGCGCAAGCGAAGATATGCGCGAGTACTGGACGCGCGGCGTCGGTGCTGCGCGGCTCGCGGCTGAGCTGCGCAGCGATCCGCAGATGTGCGGCCTTGCGCTTTACGACGTTCGGTTCCAGCAGTTGCCGGGGCGGGAACGATTGGTCGGCCCGGTGCCGCTCTATGCGCTGCAGTCCGCCGATCCGGTCGCCGAGCTGATCCTGCCGCCGCTGCTGCTGCGGGCGACCAAGCCGGCCTTCAACCGTATCCTTGCGCGGCCCGAGGCCGCAGGCGATCTGCCGGCGGATTTTTCACGGCAAAGCTGCGCCCGCGTCGGCTTCAGCGATGCCTGTATCTATGCACGCGGCGGAAGCTGCGACGCATCCGCCGCTGCGCCCTTTGTGATCAATGATGTGCTTGTGAGGATGGGCTGGTAGTGGGTGGCGGCGCGGCGATCGGTGTCAATGCACGCTTGATCCGCTGCCTCGGCCCGGGCTATGGTCCGGGGGTCGCACCCGCAGGGGCGACCTCAAGCAATTGAGATCGCGGGCGTAGTTCAATGGTAGAACGGCAGCTTCCCAAGCTGCATACGAGGGTTCGATTCCCTTCGCCCGCTCCAATTCAAATTACGCCTGAAAAATAAGGGTTATGCGCGTTTTCAGCGTTCATTTCCGTGCGGCGACAGCGCAACTTCGTACAACAGTCGTACAAATCCCTCTTCGAATCCTTGAACTGCCAACGCGAATTTGATCGGCTTCCATGAAGGTTTCGAACTGGAGGCGATGGTGAACGCGCAAGCGGTATCAGACCTCTTGGCTGATGCAGTCTATGCTCACGGGCCATCAATGGTTCTGTTTGATCAAGCGTCGGTCGCCGCTTTCGTGAAGCTTCCCTCGTCAACGACGGCAAGGAACACTTGGATTTGATCGAGCGTCAGTGGACCTATGTTCGGATATATGGGCGGAGTTGATCGAAACTTCGCCAGTGTTTTTCACCGTCTCGATGCGCGAGCTTACGGGCAGCCGTAGACCTTCTCTGCATGGAGTTCCGAAATGACCACACTTCTCGCCATCGATGCCAGCCCTCGTTACGAGCACTCGACTTCCCGCAAGCTTACGTCGCTCTTTGTCGAGAAGTGGCAGGCGGCGCACCCGGACGGCGAGGTGATCCGCCGCGATCTGATCAAGACGAACTTACCGTTTGTTGATCTGCCGTGGATCGGCGGCGCGTTCATGGCCGAGATCTTGTTCGTCCGCAATGCTACGAGATGGCTCCGTTTGAAAGGGTAGCCATTCGATCGAGAGCACTGCCTACAGCGCATGTACCGCTCGAGCTCGTGGATCGGCGTCGATTTCGGCTGCCGGACAATGTCGAGGTGAGTGTCGCAGCCGAGGCACTTCACCTCGAGATAGCGGTAGCTGGCGTTGAGCGCGTCACCAAGGGGATGGTTGGGCTGGACCTTGGAAGGCGAGCATGCGGGCGTTCCATGCCTGGCAGGCGAGCGAGTCTGTGTCCTTCCGCGCCTCAACTGCCCGTTCGGCCAGATGTCGAACGGTTGCTCCGAACATGTACTCGCGTGACTTGGATCCCATTTCCCATGATCGCGCGAAAGCTGCCGTGCGAGAAGCCGCTAGGATTTGTCCGTGCCGGTGCCGATCGGGACCAGTAGTTGTTCAACAACATGGTTCTGGCGCACTTGCTGTCCTAATTGGGTGCTGTCCTAGTTAGGACACTCGTGAAGGGGAATTAGGACACCCGTTAAGCATTCGGGAAAAAAGAGGCAATTTATTTACGTTTGATTCACGCAAGTTAATTGACTGGCTCACGCTTTGATTCGATCATTCCCCCACTGGGCAGCGCGGTTTCATTAAGGACAATTTACTGAGCCCAGAGGGCGCCTAATTATTGCATCGGCGGCTCGGCAAGGCTGGACTGAGGAACGGCCTCAGCATCACCTCCAAGGGTGCTGGGGCCGTTTCTTTAGGACACCAAGTGCCTGCGCACTTCTCCGACCGTCATGTCCAGCGCTGCGGTGTGCTCAGCACTTAACGGTCGGTGAACCAGGCCAACGGTCCATCCTTCCGGGATCGCGTCTAGCACTCGGTCGAGGGCTTCTTCGCGTGGTGTCGCGGCGAGCCAGATTTGGACCTCTCCCTCATCAGTCGTTACGCGGACTAAATGAACTTCGGTGGCTTGCTGCATAAGTCGTAAAATGCGAGAAGGATTGTTTCCTAGCAATGGCGGTGCTGGCCTTTAGGACACTGGCAAAGTGGAACTAGGACACCTTCCGGTTGTTAATTGCCACAGCAATCAGAGGGCTGGTTCGATGTGGCTGGATCATGATCGGATAGACGGCGTGGAGATTGCGTTCGCAAGCGCTACGACGGTGTCGTTCATTGCTCTTCTTGCCAGTTTGGCATTGCTTCTGATCGGGTGACCATCCGGGTTCCCGGGCTCGCAGCTAAAGAAATAGTTAATGGGAGCCATGCATGTGTCCGGGTTGCCAAAAGAGTTGCGACCGGTACCAACACTCACGAAGTGGGTCCCACGAGCGCTGCTGATCACGGGCGCTTGACGCGACGACAGAGTTCGTCCTCGGCCCCGGCCCATCGCTGGGGCCGTTTTTTTTGGAACTGTTCGGTTGCGAAGACCCCGGAAACCCACCCGGTTTTGACCAACGGGAACGCCTTGCGCGCCATCTGACCATCGGGACGTCCAAGGCGGGCTGCGGCGACGCAGGCCGTTACCGCCAACCACAGCGTGATCACGAATTTGAACAGGAAACGGGGACTGCCGAACGCTTCCGCGATGTCCGGACGGAATCCGATAACAGCAAAAAACAGAGCGGCCGCAATCGCGGCACCGCCGGCGCCAGCCAGGGTAAGAACCGATTGCAGGGTTCGGGGCAGCGCAGTGTCGCCCGAAAGAAGCTCAACGAACTGATCAGTCTTCATCTGCACCCCGGCGATAGAGTGTACTAAGCGTTTTTAGCGCGCGATGGAGGCCGACCCGGACCGCGCCTTCCGACATGCGCAGGCGCGCGGCTGTCTCCTGGATGCTCTTGCCGTCTAGGGAAATGGATTGGACGATCTCGCGCTGGGGAAGCTTGAGTTACCCAAGCAGCGTGTCGATTTCGCGCGCTGAAATTTCCGGCTTCTGTTCTGACGCTGGCAAAATGTCCATGACATCCTCGATCGGTACGTCGATGCGGCGTCGTCCGCGCCGGCGGAATGCATCGATGATTTTGTTTCGAATGATAGCGCCGATCCAGGGGGCAATGGATCGAGATAGATCCCAGGTGCCGCGCTTCAAGTGAATCGCTAATAGCACCTCCTGCACCACGTCCTCGGCTTCGCTTGCATGTGTTGCGCAGCGCTTGCGGGCGACAGCCCGGATGTAAGGGGTCACGGCCAGCAAAACTGACGGTATGCGGCCGCATCGCCCGTCAGCGCCGCCCGCATCAACTCCGTCCAATCGGCGTCCCTGGACGCTGCGGTCATTCAAACTCTCTACGAAGGAGAAAGCCGTTTGTTACATCGCGTTCGGCAACGCAGCTCACCGTAACGCCACGTCATGCGCGTCGCCGCTTCTGCTACACAGCTGGAAAAGCCAGGATTCTAGAACGCGCACTATAATAAAGGCAACGGTTTGCTTTGCAATGCACTGGGCGCGGAGCCGGACGCGATTCGTCCTCGCATTCGAGGGACGCAGGTTCAGAAGAACGCGTGCGGGACTATCGGGAAGCGGCCTTGCGGCCTGGGCGACTTGTTTCATCCAGCAAGCCAAATACGGGACGTATAAGTCCTTCCAAAAGCGCGCGATCCGGCCGAACGCGCGCAAGCACCCGGATGCCCAGAAGGATTCCAAGAAGAGACTTGGAGAGATCCCCTGCGGATTGCGCGCGCGTTATGGTTCCGTCCTTCTGACCCTTGGAGACGCAACGAAGAAAAAAAGCCTCCACTTCATCCAAAAAGGTGGCGACTATCTTGAAAAAATCGGGATCGAAAGGCGCGCTCTCGATGGCCGAGTTCACCAACATGCAGCCACGGCGTTGTTTATCGCCAAGCGAGCGCTTGATAATTTCTCTCAAGAAAGCCTCAATGGCCTCCCGCGGTGGCATCGCGGGCTCGATCCGCTGGATCCGCTCTCGGAACGTTTGATCAAGATACCGATTGAGCGCTTTTGCATATAAGCCGCGCTTGTCACCAAAGGCGTTGTAGAGGCTTGCGCCCGCAATCTCCATGTCGTCCGCCAGATCGCGCACGGAGGTAGCCTCGTAACCGCGCATCCAAAACCGTTCGATGGCCGCATCCAAAACAGCAGCTTCATCGAATTCCCGCGGCCGTGCCATGTACTGCCTGTCTCCAAGTTAAACAATTGAACCGACAACATATTCTTAGCACCCCGCGGGATGTGTTGACAATCTCGGCCCTACGTACGTGAAGTTCGATTTCGCTTCTGCCGGCTGGCCATTCTAGTGCGTCTGTTCTAGTATGGATGGCGGTGAAGCCCAAGGGAACGGGCACGCGACGCGCGGGGGGGGGGGGAATCGTGGATCTTTCGCTCGAGAATACACTGCCGGAGGCCGTTCGCGCCCAATGGCCTTATAAGCCGCGTTATGCCGACGCGAATGGTTGGCGGATGCACTATATCGATGAAGGAGAGGGGGACCCGGTCGTCCTCCTTCACGGAAACCCGACCTGGGGCTTTCTTTATCGTGAGATGATCGATCCGCTGGTGCGTTCGGGCCGTCGCGTCATTGTGCCAGATATGATTGGCTTTGGCCTTTCCGAGAAGCCAACCCGGGAACAGGCGCATTCGCTGGATGGGCACGCCGCTAACCTGACCGCGCTTATGCGCCAGCTTGATCTCACGCGTATCATGCTTGTTTGCCATGACTGGGGTGGCCCGACCGGGCTCTCTTTTGCCATGAGCAATCCTGCGCGCGTGCGAGCCCTTACGATTATGAGCACATGGGCGTGGCCTCTGCCGCCGGCCGAGTTTCACACGCGCATTTTTCCGTGGCGGATGATGCATGCGCCGCTGGTCGGCCCCTATCTTCTCGGCAAGCATCGCGCGCTGGCGGGACGCGGCGTATACCTGTCCGTGGTCGACCGGGAGAAATTCGGACGGAGCGCTCAAGCCGTTTACGAATCCGCGCTTCCGGAACCGGCCTCGCGCCTGCTGACCTGGGTGTGGCCGCGCTGGATTCCGTTGGACGAGAATGCGCGGGCCCTGCCCCGCTTCCGGTGGCTGGAACAGAAACTGTCGCAATGCAAGCTTCCGGCTATGATCATCTGGGGCCGTGAGGATGATGTCTTTGATGCCGCCACCTTCTCCCATCGATTCAAGCAACTGCTCCCTCATGCCGAAGGTCCGTTTCTGGTCACCGGGCGGCACTTTTTGCAGGAGGATTCCGGCCCAGAGATCGCAGATCTTATCCGCCATTTCCTGAACCGCCTCGACGAAAGGGAGCGTTCTCAATGACCGACGTAATTGTCGTCGAAAAGCCGGATCTTCGCGAAAAGCGTTTGTCTTTCGCCTTAGCCGAAGATCGGGTGGCGCATTACCCGGAGTTTCGCGATTTCTTCGTCCGAACGTTTGATCTGGATCGCAAAGGTCTTGCGGAGCCAGGATTTGTCCAAGCGCCGTCCGGGCTGGGTTACGCGCTAATTTTCCTTGGGCGGAGCGGCGAGCCGTTTCCGTCCGGCGTTGAAATTCACGCGATTGTCGATGCGCTGGAGCCCGTGGCGGAGGAGACGCTTGACCGCGACCTCTACGCTATTCTCCGCTGGATGATCGCCGGCATCGGAGCCCCCTGGACCGCGGAGGATTTCGATCGCACCGGGCGTCTTTACCGGATCCCGGCAGCCGCTTCGGCCTGAAAGCGGCGCTCGTGTGTCCTCAAGGTCGGCCAACAGCCGATAAAGAGTGGGCGAGCCGTTTAGTCCAATTACTCGGACCGGCGCGCAGCGCAGGAACTGACAGCGATCGCGCCTGGCTGCATCTGATGGCGGCGCGGTTGCTTCCGTGCCCAGCCGCGTGAGCCGCGCCAAGAGGGTGTCCCTGATGCCGTGCTCCGAAAGCCCGGCAATGCGTGCGGACGAGATATTCAAGATTGCTGCCGAGAAAGCCGGACGCGCCGGCGATCATGCTCGCCCCTTCCGCTTCGGAAAGACCGTGAACGTAACTGGCAGCGCGCCTGTTGGCGACGAAGGCGAGTACACAAATGTCGTCGTCGGTGGTTTTGGCACGTAGCCATTTGGCGACATATGATCCGACCGTCATCTCGCGTCGCCAAAGAAGCGCCATTTCCTGATCAACCGACCTCCGGCGGTATCTGGAAGGCGACCGCAACGGCCATCCCGCCCGTATCCAGGCCCAGCATCAAGTCGGGCTTTTGAACCGAGCCGCGGCCGACGATGGAGCGAAGGCAAAAAAGAGCGCCGGTAGCCAAACACACGTGCCACGTGCCGCTCAACGAAGGGAAAAAGCGGATTCCAGATAAGCGAGCCATAGGCGAAGATCCACACATCGCCGGCCGCAAACCGCATGGTTCGCTGCAAGGACGATTGGAACTCAGTTTCCGACAGCGCGACGCCCGAAAGCGCCTCGCGGGCAACCAGATCGCGCATCACGTTGCTTACGAGATTTTCGCGCGTCAGTTCGTTGGGCTGGAACTCGGGTGGATCGTCAGGCAAGGCAGATTCGCTGTGCTAGCTGGTGACGATGCATTTTGCCGCCCCTTCGCGGCGTGGGTAGCCAAGCCTTTTGCAATATATCGAGTTGGAAAAGCAACGACGCATCTGGGCGCGTCTCCATGCTTGATCCGTTTTGGATCGTGTGATCTAAAATGGTGTTATGAGTTCACCATCTCTCCCTGACGAAACGGCGGCGCCTTACGATCGATGGCAGGTCACACGCGGCGTGATCTGGGCAGGGGTTTCGGTCGCGATCCTCTCTGGATGGTTCGTCGTAACGCGCCTTGGCTTGCGCCATGAACTCCGGATATGGGATGTGATTGCGTTGCGCTTTGGCGAGGGCGCGCTGTTTCTGACGCCGGCTTTGCTCGTTGGCCCGTCACGCCTTCCGCCACGGGTCTGGATCGAAGGCCTGTTGCTGGCAGGGCTTTGGGGCGCTCCTTTCATTCTTCTGGTCGCTTTGGGCCTTCAACTGACGAACGCGACGCTCACCTCCGCCGTGACGCCGACGTTAATGCCGGTATTTGCCGGCTTCATCGCCTGGGCATTTCTGGGAGAAGTCCCGTCATTGCAGCGGCTCGTCGGCTACGCGTTGATTGTTGGAGGCCTCCTTGCGCTGGTTTACGGATATGTGACGGGGGCCATCGATACCACAGGATCGCCCGCGCTGATCGGCGCCGCCGTTTTGTGGGCCCTTTATACCCTGTGGCTGCGACGAACGTCGCTCAAGCCGCTTCAGGCGGCAGCATTGATTTGCTTTTGGTCGGCGGTCTTTTGCCGTTCTATATCGGACTGGGTCTCGCGAATCTCGGCAAGGCCTCGGGTGGCGAGTTGCTGTTTCAGTCCTTCTATCAAGGCGTCCTGATGAGCGCCGTCGCCATCTATGCCTTCAATCGGGCTGTCGTGTCACTCGGAGCACGCGCCGCGTCTGCCATCATCGCCTTGGTGCCGGTAACCGCTACCACGCTTGCTTTCCCAGTCCTCGGCGAACTGCCTCCGCTGATTTCCGCGGCCGCCATCTGCATCATTGCGCTTGGGGTTATCTTCGCCGCCACCAACAGCCAATCCATAAGACCGAAGGGAGACAAACGATGATCCGCTTCTACTACCACCCGACGCCGAACCCCGCCAAAATCGCACTCATGCTCGAGGAAACCGGGTTGGCTTACGAGTTATGTCCCATCGATACCAGCAAAGGCGAACAGCACACCGCAGCGTTCCGGTCCATCAATCCAAACGGCAAGGTGCCGGCGATCGTGGACACCGAAGGGCCTGGCGGCAAAGAGATGAGGGTCTTCGATTCCGGCGCCATTCTTTTGTATCTCGCCGAAAAGACAGGACACCTCCTTGGCGCACCGGAGGATCGAGGCGAACTTCTCTCGTGGATCTTCTTCATCGCGACCGGCGTTGGGCCATTCTCCGGCCAGGCGGTCCATTTTCAGCATGCGGCGCCTGAGAAGCTAGAATATGCCATCAACCGTTATCGCCGCGAGGTCGAGCGTCATTATGAGGTGCTTGATACGCACCTGAAAGACCGTGAATTTATCGTCGGCAACAGCTTCACCATAGCCGATATCTCCGGCTGGGGCTGGTTCGACCGGGCGCCACGTGTCCTGCCCGGCGATGCCGCACCGCTCTCCCCCTTTCCCAACCTCGAACGCTGGTTCAAAGCCATCGACGCGCGACCAGCCGTCGCAAAGGCGCGCGCGGTTGGCAGAGGGCATGCCTTCAAGAAGGAAGTGGACGAGGAGACACGGCGGGCACTCTTTCCGTCCAATTATCCAAAAATCGCGCGCTGATCCAAGGCTCGTCGGAGGACGCAACAATGAACTTACAAGGCAAGCGCGTGCTTATCACTGGCGGTTCAAGCGGCATCGGTTACGCGATCGCCGAAGCCATGCTGGCTAAGGGGGCGAGGCTCGTCATCACGGGACGGCGAGCGGATGTTCTCCAACAAGCGAAAGAAAAACTTCGGCCATCCGGCTTTATCGAAGCGGTCGCCGCCGATGTCGGCACAGAAGAAGGACGCAAAGCGACTTTGGCGTTTGCGCTTGAGAAACTCGGCGGGCTGGATGTCCTCATCAATAACGCAGGCGGGGTGAGGGCAGGGCGCCTGGAGGATACGAGCGAAGCCGAAATCCGTGCCATGATCGAGGTCGACCTCGTTGCACCCATCTTTCTGACGCGATCCGCTCTGCCGGCCCTCCGTGCAAGCGGCGACGCCCTTGTCGTCAATGTCACGTCAGGCATCGCGCTAGTTGCGGCCCCGTTCTATGCGTCCTATGCCGGGGTGAAGGCCGGCCTTGCCAAGTTTGGTGAATCGCTGCGCCGCGAAATGAAAGGTGAAGGTGTCCACGTCCTGACAGTGTATCCTGGGGCGACGGATACACCGATGATGAACTCCAACCGCGCGGGCCCGGAATTGGGATTTGTCCGAGAATCGGCAAGCGCGGTCGCGGAGGCGGTTCTGGATGGAATCCAGAACGACGCCTTCGAGGTTATTCGTGGCGGCGAGACGCGGAGCAAAATGATCGCTTTGAACCGTGAGGATCCTGCAGCCCTTGACAAACGATTCCTCGATCTGAAGCCGGCCTTGGCCGAGGCCGTACGCCACCATTCCGCACTGTGAAAAGACCTTCAAAATCTCCCAAAAAGGAAGAAAGTTCATGACACGCGTTGCGATCTACGTCGAACTAACCGCCAAGCCCGGCCGCGAGGAGGATGTCGCGCGTTTCCTTGCTGGCGCGCGGGATCTCATCATGGCGGAGACCGGTACCGTCGCCTGGTTCGCGGTACGCTTTGATAACGTGACCTTCGCCATTTTTGATGCCTTCAACGAAGAAGCAGGTCGCGCGGCGCATCTCAACGGAGCGGTCGCAGCCGCGCTCATGGCGAACGCCTCCGAACTTTTGGCCAAGGCACCCGAAATCCGGCAACCGTCGGTGCTGGCGGACAAGCTGCCCAGCTAGCCTTTCCTGGGAAACCGTATGCTGAAGATTTGGGGACGCGCCAACTCGATCAATGTTCAGAAGGTGCTCTGGTGCTGCGAAGAGCTGGGCATTGCGTTCGAACGAATCGATGCGGGCAACGAATTTGGTGTGGTTGGCGGCTCGAGCTATCGATCTCTCAACCCCAACGGGCTCGTGCCCACGATCGAGGACGACGGTTTCCACCTTTGGGAATCCAACGTCATCGTCCGGTATCTCGCACATAAAGACACGGAGGGGCATCTCTGTCCGGACGATCTTAAAACGCGCTTCGATGCAGAACGATGGATGGATTGGCAGGGGACAATCTTTTGGCCTGCCTTGCGCCCCCTTTTTATCCAGCTCATCCGGACGCCGACGGAGAAGCGTGACCCGGTGGTCATCGCACGAGCGGAGGGGCTTTCACTAGCCGCCGTTGAGATTCTGGAAAGGCTGCTTTCCGGTCGCGCCTACCTGGCGGGTGATAGCTTCACCATGGGAGATATTCCCGCTGCGGTGGCCGTCCATCGTTGGTACGAACTGGACACGCCTCACCCCGAGCTTCCACATTTGCGCCGCTGGTACGGCCTAATGCGCCAGCGGAAATACTTCCAGAAGGTTGTGATGACCCCCCTCAGCTGATGAAGCATTCGACATGTGTCGTGCCGTCGACTGCAACGGTGACATGGTCGCCCGGCTTGACGGGGTAAAGGCCAAGAGGGGTGCCTGCGAGTATGAGGTCGCCTGGCCCGACGGCTTCCTGCCACCGGCCGAGGTTTTTCTGCAGCCACTCGAGGGCTTCGTCGGGGCCGCCTTCCATCGCCCACAAAGCGCCGGAATCCATCACGTCGCCATTGACTGCGACCGACAGCGTACGCGCATCCGCCCAGCGCGAGAGAGGCGTTCCGGCGTGGTGATGCGGGATAACCGCACCGGCGCTAATTCCGTTGTTCGCGACGAGCTCGGCGAGCGTTCTGCGGGACCCGCGAAACACCAAGTGATGAAGTTCAATGACGGGAAAGGCTGCGACAATAGCGCCATTTGCACCGACGCGAATCGCCATCTCGCCTTCGATCGCAAGATTGGCAAAAGCGCGGTGCGAAAGCGTGACTCCGAAATGACGGAGTTCACTCCTGAACACGCGGGCATGGATCGGTCCGCTCATGCCAAATTCCTTGACCACGCCGGGTCCAATGCACCCGATTTTATAGCCCGCGACAGCATCTCCTTCTGCGCAACGCAGGGTCGCCACCTCGGCTTGGATGTCATAAGCCTCTGCGAGCGTGACGGATGCTCCTGGTTCGCCAAAAAAGGTCCCGGGCTCAATGCGCTGGTAGTCGCGCCACTGGCGCTCAGCCAGGCCCTTTAGCCACCTATCCGGATCTGTCGCGGTCTCACGGTCCATAGCTACGCGAGCCGATATTTGGCCACGGCTTCGTTATCCCATGCGAGCCCGTTGCCGGGACGATCGGGGATGACCGCCATGCCATCCTTCACCACGAGCGGCACTTGTAGAATGGGATTGGCCCAGTCGACATATTCAAGCCAATGCCGCCCTGGCGTCGCCGCCATGAGGTGCGCGCTCACTTCCGGGAAAAGGTGCGAAGAGACTTCCCGGCCATAGGCGGCTGCGAGCCCCGCAGCACGTTGCCAGCCCGTGACTCCGCCAATCCGATCGAGATCGAGCATCACGAAATCGGAAGCATCGGCCTCGAGCGCGGCGGCCACGGCGGAAGTCCCGTGAAGTTTTCGCCGATCTGGATCGGTGTAGATACGGCTTGCGCAATGCGCGCGAGATGCCGGTAAGCGTGGCCTACAACGCCATCCACGGTCAGCAAATCGACAAGCACCAAGCAGGCTTCATCAATGCTTTTGGCGCTGGTCCCGAGCGCACGCTTCATCGGTAACCTGACGGCAGTGCCCGTCAGCGAACGGAGCAGCGGCGGGTCAACCGACGTCAATCGAGTTCCTCCACAACAGCCGGGCAGCGCGGCTGGCTTTTGGCGAACATTCTAGATCGATTGATTTAGAATGAGCTTTAGTTGCGTGCCCGTCAAGCGAAGGAGAGAACAGATTATGTTCCCAAGGTGCGTACCACTTCGCCTCGACGCGCAAGCCGCATCTTTCCATTTTGTCCCGCACAATGTTGTGGAGCGGCCAAAGACGGTAAACGCGTCCGCCACAAATGACTGCGGAGAATAGTACATTCATCGGCTTTAACAAACGCGACAGGCGAGAGAAAGTCGCGGCCAGCAGGAGCGGCCACGACCTTCTGAAAACGAAGGACAGGGGGTTAATGCTTTTTCATCCCATCGTCTTTCTTCATTGCGTCTTTCGACATGCTGTCTTTTGACATGTTGTCCTTGGACATGCTGTCCTTCGACATCGAGTCCTTCTTCATGCTGTCGTGGGGCATCGATTCCTTCTTCATGTCGTCGTCCTTGCCCATCTTGTCCTGGGCGAAAGCGGCCGGCGCAAAGGCAAGGTTGAGGGACAGGGCGGCAGCTGAAAGACTGAATGCGAGACGAGAACGAGTGGTCATGGAGCGTCATCCTTTAACGGCGTGAGTGGAAAGCGGCGGACGCCGCTCGCTTCCCATACGTTTCCTTCTTGCCGTTGTTACCGGCATAAAAGGTTTTTTTCCTCGCGCATCTGCTCAGGTCGAGGCTCCTGTCAATCGGGCTGCGCCCACAATGCGACCGTCCGCAGTTTCGATGACGACGGCGACATCCTCACCTTCCGGAAAGCGTTCGCGGAAATGGAGGGGGCTGCCCGACCAATCGGCCACGCGTCGGATGGACCGGACAACGTTTGCTTCGGCAAGCGTCCTGCCTCCGTTTTCGCCGCGTCCGATCCTCGTGGTGTGTTCGTGATCAAAGCCAATGAGCAAGATCTTGCCGCTTCCGCTGCCGGAGCCCACCTTAATCATGATGTTTCCGGCGTCTTTGCTGATGACGACATCGGTGGCTGTCGTCTGCTCGCGTTTGGCCTGTTCTATCGCCGCGTTAACGTCATCGCGGCGCGACCCTACGAGGCCAACCGCTCCATCCACCACCATTTCGGGCGTATAGGAACCGTCGCCGAATCGATGACCGTATCGATTCTGGCGCAAAGTGGCGGCCTCCATCGAGAACGGATCTTTCCAACCGAGCCGATCCCAATAGGTGACGTGGAAGGCCAGCGGCAAAACATCCGAACGGTTCTTGGTCATTTCGTTGAGAAACGCATTCGCTGGCGGGCAGGAAGAGCACCCTTGCGAGGTAAACAGCTCAACGACAACGGGCCGTTCCGCCGCCGCCGCTACAGCAGGCACGAAGCCAAGGATAAAAGCGCCGAGCACAAGGATGCGCGATGTCATGGGACTCTCCAGGTTTGTGGCTCCTAGAGTTCGCAGCCGGGTTGAGGTTGTTACAACCCGCGACACACGAATTGGTGAGACACGACGTCGTCACAGCCAGCTGCAGTGCTGATTCCGGTGTTTAATCAATCGTAATGGATCGAATGGAGATCTGGGGGCTGCAATCAGGGTTGCCTGACGCCATCGAACAGCACTATTACTCTAGTGAGACGGGGTCCCAAGGCAACCGTCGTGATGCGGCACCGAGCGCCAGCGTGCGTGGGCGCGTCGATGAACTCGCCGGCGTCTCAATTTTCCATGCGCTTATTTTGCAAAGAAGGCGACACCGGGCGCACGCACAGACGACACGATCAACGCTCAGCGCACGGAGCTAGTCGGCCGACGCAATTTGCAGTGAGTCCCGAAAGGCCGTTGATCGTATAGTCCGAGGTGAGATCCAGTTCATCCATTTGCATCCGGAGAGCTTTGAACAACTCATGCTCGGGTTTGTTGCCGCCGTAGCGGTGGCGACCATCCTGGCAGTGGTCTCCGCTCTGGAGGCGGGCCTCATCAATACAAAGGGGTTTCGGGTTCGCTTGCCCATCCGCGGCCGCGCCGACCCCGTCGAGATCGATTCACGAAAGCTGCCAAGCCAAGTGTCCTCCTCAGGAGCTAACGAGGTCAATCCGCACGAATACGATCTTATCGGCCTAGCGATGCAGGAACCTCAATACGGATCGGCCGGCGTGCGAGAGTTGCTGGATGCATCAGGGCAAACGGCTCAATATCGGCTATCCAAGAGCGGTCGTCACACTCGGCCGCTCTTGGTTGCTGTCAGCTTTTTGACATTCGACGACACCTTGAATTCATTTCGCTTTCCTTCGACCTTGATCACTTTGGCTTCGGATCAAAGATCACGGCCGACTGGCGTCGGCAAGGTGCCCATGCCGGCCCTGCTCACACCACATTGGCGTGGACACTCATTCAACCGCACACCTGAACGGGGTGCTGGCGCCAACCATGAGCAGTGTGCACGCGTCGCGGAACCACATAGCAACTGCCGTTGTCGTTGTATGAACCGCTGGAAGCATAGGGATAGTCGTAGTTGTAGTTGTCATAGTAATCGTACGGTCCGTAGAACCCTCCGCCAAATACGAAGCGGTGCCCGAAGTCGCGATCGCGATCGCGGAATTCATGACCATGAAATTCACCGCCGCGGAAGCCGCCATCACGGAAACCGCCGGCTATGCCTCCATGGAAGGCACTTCCTCCGAAGCCGCCGCCACGGAATCCACTGCCGCCGTAGCCGCCATTATGGAAGCCGCCGCCTCCGAAGCTGCCGCCTCCGTGGAAACCGCCACCACCAAAGCCGCCTCCATGGCCACCACCACCACCACCTCCTCCTCCTCCGCCACGCGCCAACGCGATGCCTGGCGAAACCAGGCTGACGGACGCAACTGTCAGTAACGCGATAACCGTCTTACGCAACATAACCATCCTCCGTCAGAGAGATCGCTCCCAACCACGACGCTCCTTGCAGGTGGCAATCGCTTTGGAGACTCGCCAATCACGTCGACGAGCGCGCTGCTCAACTCCGCGCGACTCACGCGCCTGATTAAATTCAAAGTGAGGGAGAAGTTGTGCGCGGTCTCGCACTGCGTGTTCAAGTGATGCTGCTGTTACAGATGTAGCTTGATTTCGACTCATCCAACAAGAAGCTGCGGTCCAAGAAAATCGAACCCGAACAAAACTGAGAAGCAGCGATGCGGCTGAGCAGTTTTCATGATGTCTTATCTCCCGCCGCATGGACGACGCTCACTAACATCTCATAGTAAATCCGTATCACGCACCACTGATAGTGAAATCCGTGTCACGCACGACTGACTCGTGAAACTCTTGTTTCTCGCACGACACAAAAAGAAATAGCGCGTCTAAACCTGGCTCACCCTTCAACCCAGAGCCAAGGTCAAACATGCCGAATAGAGGTCAAACATGTCGAAACAGGTTCGTGACCACCTAGCTACTCTTCGCGCGGGGCTGCTGGACCACCCAATTTACGCGGAGGTCGCTTCTGTCGAGGATCTGAGGCGATTCATGGAAGATCATGTCTTCGCCGTCTGGGATTTCATGTCGCTGCTGAAACGGCTCCAGCAAGACCTGACATGCACAAAAGTGCCGTGGTTTCCTGCGGACAATGCACGGGCTGCGCGCTTGATCAATGACATCGTGATTGGCGAGGAGACAGATGTCGATCCGAACGGCTCTTATGTCAGCCACCTCGATCTCTACCTTCGCGCCATGGCGGACGTCGGTGCCAGCACCCGCCAATTCGAAACATTTCGCTCGTTGGCGCGAGTCGGTACTTCGGTCGAAGCGGGTATGGTGCGCGCCGGCGTTCCGCCTCATGTCCGAGCCTTTGTCGCGCATACGATGACGCTGGCCCAATCGGGGTCGACGGAAGAGGTCGTATCGGCATTTTTTTACGGCCGCGAGGATATCATTCCGGAGATGTTCAGCAGGCTTCAGAAAACGCTGCCTGGCACGAAGGACAACAAGGATCGCTTGCGTCATTTCATCTACTACATCGAGCGGCATATCGAGCTCGATGGTGACAGTCATGGTCCAATGGGGAGGGAACTACTGGACAATCTGGTCGCGGACTCGCCGCAAAGGAACGAACGCGCTCAGCGCGCCGCGTGCAACAGCATCCAGGCGCGGATCGAGCTTTGGAATGGCACATTAAGCACCCTTCGCGCCGCGCGCGCCGCGTAAAGGCCGCGTCCGAAATGTAAGCCGTCGGACAACCGCCGAGTCCGAGGGCTGAAAGGCGCAAGCTAGGAACGCAAGAAGAAGACCCGCCGCTCCCCTGGGCGGCGGGTCATTCCCGCAGACCCAGCAGCGATAGGACAAGTCAAAAAACTCTATCCCGGGCGTTAGTGTGTCTGTCATTTGCACTGTCGTCCGTTGTAGAGCGATCGCTCTACGCGAGAGAGGACGATTTGTGCCACACGATCAGCGGCGATCGACCGCATTGCTCCCGGTTTCAGCGCGGCGTGGTGCTTTCAGCACACAAAGATCACGCTTTCGAAAGACCTTACGGCCTAAGCGTCACAAATACGTGGAATCAGTCCTACGCACTTTCTTCGAAGGACTCGCTGAACTATGTGGTTTGGCGTCGGGGCCCGCAGACCCCCGGCCATTCCAAGACGGCTCGCCGTCCAAGTTCTGCTCACCGCTCGAGGTGTTGAGTCTCGGGGGCTGAGCATATGGACGGAATATGAGCCGCATTTCTCCGAAATGTCCCGCTAGTTTCCATTGGTTCCGTCGAGGCGCGCTTGGTTGTCCCGGTGCGGTAGAGCCGGCTGAGGCGTTACGATGAACTTGGTGTCGTTTGCATTGCGGCGTCCGATCTCGCTTTTGACGATAGTCGTAGCCGTTGCTTTGATGGGCCTTTTGGCTGCCGGTCTCTCCGATCTGTGCGAACGCAGATAGGAAGGACTCGGGCACGACGGTCGGCAGTTCGGTGCCGCGCTGGCTGAACGTGGCCCTGAAGGCTTCGGCTACAGCCGCGCCTACGAACGGAACCTTTCGCGATAGTTCGCGGACGTTGTAGAAGTCCTTGAAGCGCGAGGTGCCGGTGCCAAGCGATACGATGGCCTCGAATTTCTGGCTATTCGGATTTCAGTGTGCATCCGCGGTTGGATTCACGTTTTCCCGAACTGATGTGCCCGTCACACCGCAATGCCGCCCACGCGATGGTCTTTTGGCCCGGGGCGCCGAAGAGGAGCCTCCCCGGAAGAAGGGCGCTTCTGGGTTTAATGTGATGGTGATGGGAAAGGCAAATGTTTACGGCATGGAAGTAGCAACTTGGTGTCTACAAGGGGGCCAATAAAGGCGACCGACCGCTAATTGCTGGGTTCCACAAGATTGCCGGAAAGCCTATTGCGGTCCCGAACAACGTGCGGCAGCATTGATGGCCGACGCTTCCGCCCCCTTGGATTATGCTAAGCCCGTCGTTATCTTGAGGGTGTTCAGAGGCTTCCATGCTCACGAAACAGGCCAGTAAATACGACACCGATTTCTTCGGTTGGACCCAGGAGCAAGCCGGCTTACTGCGGGCAACTCCGCCGGAAGACGCACGTCTGGACACCGAAAATCTGGCCGAAGAGATTGAAGACATGGGACGTGCCGAAATCCTGGCGATGCCCAGCTTACTTCGACAAACCCTCATCCACCTGTTGAAATCAGCCATCGAGCCTGACAGTCAGGCCATAACACATTGGTTCGATGAAATCGTCACGTTCCAAGGCGACGCTGTCCTGGCGTTTTCACCCAGACTGAGGCAACGAATCGATCTCGAAAAAATCTGGCGTGTCGCATGCAACGGAGCTACTCGTACCTTGGAGAAGCGTGGGGTTGTCGTCCCTCAATTGCCGTCGACCTGTCCGTTTTCGCTGGATGACCTTCTCGATCCAGAGTTCGATCCCGAATCGGCGACAGAAACTCTGTCCGCCGCCATTCAATCAGTGACCAAACATAGCATCTGAAAGCCTTGAGACTCACTCTTGGGGAAAAATAGCTTCCCGGAGTTCTCCCGAGCGCGAATGCCGCTCCTTATTGCCTATCGGCGTCCAAGCTTGGGGACTAGGCCCACGGATGCAAGTCAGTTCGGAAAAGCGTGAACTGCGTCGGAAGTTCACACTGAAATCCGGAAAGCCGAAGACAGGCGTACTACGACGCTTTGGAGCGCGCGCAAAGGGGCGATCTTAACGTCACTAACTGGCTTCTCTGGTTCCTGGCTTGTCTAGACAGGGCAATGGCGAGGTATTTTTAGGTAAAGCGCTCCGCTCGGCCTGGCTTCAGCGGCGGATAACGTTCTTCTTGCGTGGACTAAGCCGGGCCCTTCGCGTGGAGGTATCGAGGCATGGCTTAAAGCAGAAGGCCCCGACACTTGCACTCGGGGCCCTTCGAGAACATCAGGCGCAGGTATGTCCGCCACGCCTGACCGATAAAGCTCATGGCTTTTACCCGCGATCACGAGCAAAGCTGTGACAGCGAGGCTGCGCTAACGTTGACGCACTTCAAATGTCTGCTTGTGGCCCCCAAGGCGAAGAAGCCGGGAATACCGTGCCGGGTCCGCTGCTAGGGGTAGATCGGACCCGTCCCCTCGCGAACCTCGACTGGCGCTTTTGACCCGGAGCAGAACGGCTTGGTCGCCGCGAGCAGATCACCTGTTAAGGGCATGCCGGACTTGACTCAGTAAAGTCGGGATGTCCAAACTTGGGCCGAAGCGAACGCTGCAATTCATTTGCGATGCGTGGTGACGGCGGTCAGGCGTAAGCGCGCGGATGGCGGCCGGGGGCGCCTCGGTTTCCTCAGACACGCCTGCTCCATTGATGGTCTCCGGGCATTTCCGCCCCCAGTTCATTCGCCAGCTCGAGCGCTTCCTTGACATCAGACGTAAGCAGACCTTCCGTGAACGTTCGGACGACGGATAGCAGCAGCTCAGCCGCTCGCGCGGGTTCGCCAGAATGTCGCCATAGGCGCGCCAGGCTGACAGCTGACCGCAATTCGAAGGACCGCGCGCTTTGCCTGCGCGCCAGCTCGATCGAGGCGAGAAATAATCGCTCGGCGGATTCGACGGACGATGATTTCGCGTAATTGAGCGTCATCTCACCTTGCAGACGATAGATCTCGGCTTCGTAAAAATGCTCTCCCGTTCTTCCGCCGATCGCCGCTGCGCTGTCGAGCTCGCGCAAGGCAGCATCCGGCAAGCCGGCACTTGCAAAAGCCTTCGCGAGCAGGCTCCTGAACCAGCAACTGGCGAGCCAGGCGTTCATGGCCTCGTAGCCGTCGATGCCTGTTCGCATCTGGTTCAATCCCTCATCGACATCCCCAAGCTCGGTCATCGCCCATCCGCGCAGGATGGTTGTCTGATACTTCCAATGCAGGAAGCCGTGTTCAGATGAGAGCATCAGCGCCCTGTTGGCGTAATCCCGGGTTGCTTCGACATCGCGAAGATGCTGGCAAACGTAAGCGCCGAAGGTCAAAGCAAACGACAGCGTGAAGGGGTGGCGAAGGTTTTCAGCCTCCGAAATGGCCTGCTGGCTATACTGGCGCGCCGCGTCAGGACGGCCGAGAAACCACAAGAGATATCCGAGGTACGACAGCGAGACGACGCCAGGATGGATGCCGTGCGTGGCCGTCAGCGCGCCGTGCGGCTCCGGACTGTACAGGCTCCTAAAGCGCCGAAGATGATGTTCGGCGGCCACAAATCGTCCCCGGTACAGCATGGTCATCGCAATCGCCCGATGCGCCTCGATGAGATATCCGGTCTGTTGCGCCACGGATGTTTTTTGGTCCAATGCCTCGCGCCTTGCGAACTTCAGAAGCTCCGCGCTCAGTTCATGCGCCCGCGCGAGATCGCCGCGGATGAAGTGGCACACCCAAAGTCCGCGCGTCGCCGCAAAGACCTTCGCCCTGTCGTCGAGATGCCGGCCGAGCTCGAGCGCTCGAACATAATTTTCCTCGACCTCCTGCACGGCATATCCCTTGGCCGCGATCAGGGCGGTCCCCAGGGCGATGCGAAGCTCCAGCTCGGACTCGTTTCGGCCCTGCATGCCGGGTGAGCCTTGCAGAACGGCGAGCCCACGACGCAGATGGCCGATCGCCTCCAGAGTGGCGCCCTTCATGGCGGCCTGCTTGCCTGCCTTGAGCCAGAAACTCGCGGCCGGCTCGCTCTGGCCTGATTCGGTCAGGTGGTAGGCGAGAAGTTCCGGCTCGCGTTCGGTCTTTTCCGGATATTTTTCGGCCAGCACACGCGCGATCTTCGCATGCAGCGTTCGTCTTTCCCTGTGCAACAGACTTTCATGCGCCGCATTCTGGATCATCACATGCCTGAATGAGTACAGCGCCTCCGGCAGGAAACCGAAGCGGACAATCAATCCGGCTGCCTCCAGATGGTTCAGGGCGGCTTCGATCTGGCCCGCCGCCGCATCGGCAACCTCGCGGAGGATCTCGTAGGAGAACTCGCGGCCGATGGTGGCGCCGATCTGCGCGATTCTCTTGAACGACCCCATCCGATCAAGGCGGGCCATGAGGGAATCGTTCAGTGTCGCCGGAATCGCGAGCTGATGCCATGGACCGGACAAGACGTAGTGTCCATGCTGCTCGGTCAGGACGTCGGACTCAAGAACGGCCTTAGTCAGCTCTTCAAGGAAGAGTGGCACGCCATCGGTCTTGACGATGATGTCCTCAACCACCTCCCGGGGAAGCTGCCTGTCTCCCGCCACGCGTTCGACCAATGTCGTGCGGACTTGTCGACCGAGACGCTTCAGGTTCGCAGTCACGGCATGCGCGCGCTCCTTCCAGTCGGGCTGAAACTCTGGACGACCGGTGATTACGATGAGGATCGACGTGTTGCGAGCGTTCTCCACCAGGAGATCGAGTACGTCCCGCGAGGTGGGATCGATCCAATGTGCGTCCTCAAAATCGATCAGAAGCGGTTGCTCGCGCGCTTGCGCGAGCAGATGGTTGACGAGCGTGGCAATGGTCGCATCCTTCTGCTGTTGCGGCGAGAGATCCAGGACCGTGTAGCGGTTCCCGGTGGGAATTGAAAGCAACGCCGCAAGGATCGGCACCACTGTTTCCGCCTCGCCATTCGAGGCGGCAACACCAGCTTCAAGGCTGGTTAACCACCGCGCAGACGCGCTTTCGCCGTCAAGGCCGAGTGCGAATTTGAGCTGCGCGATGAAGGGATGGAACGCGGTGCTGCTGTAATACGGAGAGCACTGGAACGAAACCCGTCCGTGCTGATCGCTTGCGATCCGCTCCCGCAGTTCCTGGACGATCCGGGACTTTCCAATTCCCGGCTCGCCCGTCAGCAGCACAACCTGGCCCTCACGGGCTTTCGCTTGCTGCCAGCGCGTGAGCAGCAACGCCACCTCATCGGTGCGGTTGACCAGCGGCGTCAATCTGGAGCCCATGGCTGCGGCAAATCGCGTTTCCGCGCGGGAGGTCCGAACCACAAGCCAGGCCCGAGCCTTCGCGGATATCCCCTTTAGCGCGTAAAATCCGAGGTCCTGGTAGTCGAACTTTCCTTTCAGCAGGGATTGCGTCGAAGACGCTATGACGACGCCGTCTGGAGGCGCCAGGGTCTGCAGACGGGCAGCCAGATTTGGCGTCTCGCCGACTGCGGAATCGCGCTCCTCGGTGTCCTGTCCAACCAGATCTCCGACGACAACAAGGCCGGTCGCAATTCCGATGCGCACACTGGGCCCATGACTGGTGACTCCGCGAGCGTCACTCGCTCTCGCAGACGACAGGCTCCGTACAATTTCGAGCGCCGCGCGCACCGACCGCTCGGCGTCATCCTCATGCGCGTTCGGATAGCCGAAATAGACTAGAATGCCGTCCCCGAGGTAACGGGCAGCGAAGCCTTCGTACCGCTTGACCACGCTGACGCACTTTTCCCTGAAGCTCGCGATCATGTCGCGGACGTCTTCGGGATCGAACTGTTCGGACAGCGAGGTCGATCCGACCATGTCGCAGAACATCACGGTCAGCTGGCGCCGCTCGGCGCTCGCCGCTACGCTTTCTGCGACGCTCCTACCGCCGGCCGCACCTTGTGCCGAACGGGTCAGGGAAGCGACCGCGCGTTGCAAGCGCTTGCGATCTCCGAGCGGAAGCCCAAGTTCGACCAGATCCTGTTCGGTCAGATCGGGCAGGACGTCCAAACCGATACGATGCTGCACAAAGAGCTCGCTGTACTGGCCGAGGTTAACGGTTTCGAGCCAGTGCTTGAGAGCAGCCTCCATATCCGCGCTCGGCTGTTTCTCCGGCATAGTGATCCGTCCGACTGCGGGCCATCAGCGACTATGGGCCTCGTTCGACGATGCCAAGGCTTAGTTTACCTCAGACTGGACGCGTTCACAAAGTGCGAAGACAATGACCCAGGCTGATCAAGGAGGACTCTGCCCTCAGTCGCTCAAATATTTCGAGATAGCGCGCGCGAATCTTGCAAGCCCGTTGAGCGAACTGGATGATCGACCGTTCATCGATAACGAGTGCGCATGTCCAATTGGGGCCCATCGCGACGAGTTCAGCAGGCCTTTCTCGGAGTTCGTTTCGGGGGCAGAGCCGACGCGATTTGCTGGCCACGAGTATTACGGGTCGTGGACCCGAAGCCGACGATCAATATCCTTATCGCGTATAGAGATTTGCTTCACGCGAGATCAGAGCAGAATTGATTGCTCGAACGCTGCATCGTTGAATTAGAAGGTTTCACGGCAGCAGCGTATTATCGCGGTATTTAATGCGCAAAGTTGTATTAGAGCAAGCGGGGAGTTATCCGACAGCCACCCTGTCCCAACGCCGCCAGCCGTCGTCGGATCGTTTCAGAAACGAAGTCCTACTACTCAAATGGAGTACTTCCGCTTGTGGCAGATTTTGTTTGCAAAAGTCGGTTGTAACCGATGGATGTCGGTCGGCCATTCGCTAAGGGCCGAGCGGCTTTGGCCCGCCGACCCTGACGCTCTCAACGCAACTCCTACGCTACGCAATACACGGGGTCTGAGCAGGTGGTGGTCGCGCAACCAGCGAAGCGAGACGCCTCAGATTCTGAGCGATGGCAGCCAGAACAAACTCATCCTGGGCGCCTTGTGGGCCACGAAGGCGAAGCCGACCAAGCCTCAGAATGCGCTTCAAGTGCGCGAACCGCATCTCGACCTTCTTGCGCTCGCGGCGGGACCGCTCAAAGCCCTCGGTGCCAGCGAACGATCGGGCGACGTCTCGGGCATGCTCATGGATATCGCGCGGGATCTTGCGTGACGGCTCCTTTGGGCAGCACTGCGGCTTGAGGGGGCATACATCGCAGTCGAGCTTGCTTGCACGATATAGAAGCGTCTTTCCCTCGTGCACGGTGCCACTTGTTCCGAGCTGCTTTGTGCCCGGACAGTGGTAGACGTCGGCGGTCGGATCATATCGAAAGTCGCTGCGCGAGAAGGTGCCATCATCTCGCTTCGATTTGTCGAAAGCAGGAATATGCGGCGCGATGCCTTTCTCCTCGACCAACCAGTTCAGCATCGGAGCTGCCCCGTAAGCGGTATCCCCGACAAGCCTTTCCGGTTTGAGCCCGAAGCGCTCCTCTGTTCGCTCGATCATGGCCCTTGCTGCGCCGACCTCGGCCTGGCGAATGGCACGGGAGGCTTCGACATCGAGGATGACGCCGAACTTCACGTCGATGAGATAATTGTCGGAGTAAGCGAAGAATGCCGGCCCCTTGTGAGCGCCGGTCCACTGGGCCGCGGGGTCGGAGAGCGAAACGAACTTCGGAATAACATCGCTGGCAGCGCCCCACGCCGTATCGTCGAGGTCGCTAGATACTCCTTCACCGCGCGGCTTGACCTCGCCGGAACACGAACCCTGCGCCAATCCTGACCCGCAATCGAGCGCTGCTTGTTGGCGTCGGCCGCAATCAGGCTCGCATCAACGGCAAAGCCTTCGCCACCAACCAGACCGGCTGCAATGCACGCCTCGACGACACGTTCAAACACGCGACGAAAAACATCCCCCGCGCGAAAACGCTCATTGCGGGCACGCGAGAACGCCGAATGATCCGGCACAGCATCCTCGATACCGAGTTTGCAGAACCAGCGATAGGCGAGGTTCACCTGCACTTCACGACGGATCAGCCGCTCCGAGCGGATCGCGAAGACATACCCCACGATCAGCATCCGGATCATCAGCTCCGGATCGATCGACGGGCGACCCGTGGACGAATAATGAGGAGCAAGTTCGCTGCGAAGCCAAGACAGATCGAGAGCAGTGTCGATCTTCCGCAGCAGATGATCTTCGGGGACCGCGTCGCTGAGATGAAGCTCGTAGAACAGTTGACCTTGGTCACTCTTCAGACGGCCCATCATGGATCGACCTCGTCGCGATTCGCGTCAACACAACGGAATCACGCTTGCCCGCCTGTCTCAACCGACCTTTGCAACAAAATCGGCCCGTAGGCGACCTTTGCTCAGAAGGCCGCGCTGTCTGCTTTCCGGAGGCAAGACGACCAAGCTCAAGCGGACCGCCATCGTCGGCTTGTGACCCAACGCGGACATTCGATGCTTGGATGTCTCCCTTAAAGGTTCTACGCTGTAGTGATAGACAGCAGGGGCACGTACCAATGCGGCGGCGGTACCTCATTGCACTAATTGCTGGCATTGCGGTTTTGCCGCTCGCGGCGCTCGCGCAGCAGGCTGCTCCCTCGATCGCGCCGCAGGTTCACGAGGAGATGTGGGCGATTCCCTCCTCGCCTGTCCCGATGCTCGCCTATTTGATCCGACCCATTGGGGGCGGTCCATTTCCACTTGTCGTGATGAACCATGGAGTTTCGCTTGACGCGACGGGGCGAAGCTACTTTCCCATGATCGAATTCCGTGACGCCGCACTTTGGTTTGCGCGACAGGGCCACGTGGTGGTCGCACCGGTACGCCCTGGATATGGCGCTACGGCGATCGAAATCCCCGAGCGCGGTCTGTTCGGGGTTTTTTTCTCGGGCGTGGGAAAATGTTCGGATGCTGAGTTTCGTGAAGCGGGGCTGGCCGTCGCGTCGATTGACAAGTGGGTCATCGACTACATGTCAACTCAGTCATTTATCAAGCGCAATGAGGTCATCATTGTCGGCCAATCGGGGGGTGGTTGGGGGGCGATTGCGCTTGGCAGTCAAAATCCGAAATCTGTGCGGGCGATCATTGGGTTCGCAGCCGGCCGCGGCGGCCACTTCAATGGCAAACCAAACAACAACTGTGCCCCTGATAAGCTGGTCGATGCCGTTGCCGAATTCGGCCGCACGGCGCGCGTTCCAATGTTGTGGATCTACGCCCGTAACGACAGTTATTTTGGACCTGATCTGTCAAAGCGGATGGCGGAAGCGTTTCGAGCCGCAGGCGGCAATGTCGAATATCGTCTGTTATCCGATTTCGGAGGGGACGGCCATTTTTTGATAGACTCGGCCGATGCCGTTCAACTCTGGGCGCCCATTGTCAGCGAATTCCTGGCCAAGCATCCATGAAAAGGAATTGCTTTATGGACATTCGGGTTCTGCACTCATCGGAACGATCAACCCGGTATCGATTCCTGGCTACTGGATCATTTGTGGTGTTCATGACGACCACAGTGATGGGGGTCGACGCGCAACAACTGGTGCCGTTTGGTGACGTCCCGGCGACCGAGAATTTTTCTGAGGCTGAGATCGCTACTCGGGGACGACAGCCAGATCGCCCGCTAACGTACGCGCCGTGGCGCAAGGTGTGTTTCAAGGCCACCCAAGAGGCCGGGTCGAAAATGGTTTGTCGCACGACCATCAACGGTAGATGGGACACGGGTCAGATCGCGCTCAGAGTCGATCTGATCGAACGAGAGGGCGATCCTGTTGGACGTCTGCAGATTTTCGTGCCCCCCGGATCATTCCTGCAACCCGGCATCAAATTGACTGTCGACCAGAGATCGCCCATGCAAATACCCTATGTCATTTGTCTCACTAATGGTTGCGTAGCCGGAAGCGTGGCGAATGCCAGCTTCATTCATGACTTGGAGACAGGCCAGATGCTGGCTTTGGAGGCCGTTAATTCCAATGTCGTGGGTGTGACCACCTCGCTTCCTCTTACGGAGTTTGCCAAGGTTCACCAAGGGGTGCCGGCGCAAGTGTTTGAGCAGAGGCTCGAAGGAGACTGGGAGCAATTGGGTCGATGAAACGTGGTACGTTCAAGTTGCGCCGCTCGGCAAACAGGAAGGCAGAGGAGCTTAGGGTGGAAAGCAGATTCTCCGGACGCTTTGAACCGCTTAATCACGATGGCTGCTATTGCTAACTAGGACCGTTCGATAGTCACCAAGGCCAGGTCTTTTTTGCGCATGAGTCCGGAAGTGGCCCGAAGGCGCCAAAATGGAACGGGCAGAGCATGTCCGCTCTGCCCGTTTATTTCAGACGTCAATCTGTTCCGCTATGGCGAGCGCGTCGTCAACCTCAATGCCCAGATATCTAACGGTGCTCTCGATTTTTGTATGGCCCAACAAGAGCTGCACGGCCCGCAAGTTGCCGGTCCTCCGGTAGATCAGAGTCGCCTTCGTTCGGCGCAGTGAGTGGGTCCCGAACGGGTGCGGATCGAGCCCAATACTGGCAACCCAATCGGACAACAACCGCGCGTACTGCCGAGTGGTTAAACTAGAACCGGCTCCCCGCCGGCCCACGAACAGATAGTCTCCCGGCCTCTTGCCCGCCGCCTTCATGTAGTCGTCGATCGCTTGTCGTGTCGTCTCGGTCAGTTCGAACTTGACCGGTCGACGAGTCTTCTTTTGGCGGACGGTGGCTCGGTCTGCAGCATAGCCGCCGGGCGCTACGTCATCGACCTTGAGTGCTACGACATCGCAGCCGCGGAGCTTGCTATCGATGGCGAGATTGAAGAGAGCAAGATCCCGGACCCGACCTTCGACTTGCAGTTTCGTCCGGATGGACCAGACGTGCTTTGGTCGAAGTGGCGGCTTTGCACCGACGACCTTTCCCTTATTCCATGGGACGCGCCTGGAGATGTCCTCGATGGTACTCAAGACTTCGGTCATGGCGACCTCCTCAATTAGTGAGGCCAGCCAGTTTCACCCCGGTGATCCTCCGGAACTGGAGTCAGCTTTCGGACGACTGCAGCCGAAATTGGATCGACATCGAATGCTCGAACGGCGCATTCTGACCCAATTCGGACTTCCCGAGTCAGCGCATGCTTTGCCGTTCATGCGCTTGGCCAGGCGGAGATGCACTGAACGCCGGGGTTCCTTAATTGCCCCGACTAGCCTGCCGCAGAGTGCTAGTCTCGCGATCAATAGGCCTGTCCTTGGAAGGGTGGACACATGCGGCGGCGAGAGTTCATCAGGCTTGTATTGTGGAGCGCCGCCACGTTGCCGCAGATGAACGCCCGCGCACAGCAGGCCTTCCCGGTTATCGGTGTCTTAGGAAGCTCAACGGCTGGTGACTATGGTCCAATGATAGCCGCCTTCCGGAAAGGGCTGGGCGAAACGGGCTATTTCGAAGGGAGGAATGTTGGCTTCGAATACGCATGGGCAGATGATCATTATGATCGGCTCCCTGCGCTGGCGACCAAGCTAACTGAGCGAAGAGTTAGCCTGATCTTGGCGGCAGCAACACCATCTGCGTTGGCGGCAAAGTCGGCGACTTCGACCATTCCCATCGTGTTTGCAATCGGCGGCGACCCTGTCAGGACCGGGCTGGTGACCAGCCTCAATAGCCCGGGCGGAAATGTCACGGGCGCGGCACATATTAACGTCGATACAGCGCCGACGGTTAGAACTGCTGCACGAGCTTTTGCCGAGCAGTACCTCGCTTGGGCTACTGACGAATCCGACGAATCCCCTAACGCCTTCAGTTGAGAGCGGAGTGACAGCGGCGGCCGAAGTCCTGGGTCTCAAGCTGACTATCTTTCACGCGAGCACCGACAGGGAGATCGAGGCGACGTTCAAGAACGCTGCCGGCTCAATCGCGGGAATGGTTATCGGTACGGACCCGCTGTTTACGAGCCGCGCCACGGCGTTGGGTGCAAAGTCCCTCGAATACAAGCTTCCGGCCATCTATCAGTATCGAGACTTCGTGGCAGCTGGCGGCACAATGAGCTACGGCGGCGACATTAAGGATTCCTATTATCGTGCGGGCGTCTACGCCGGGCGAATACTGAACGGACAGAAGCCGGCCAATCTCGCTGTGCAGCTTTCAACACGATTGGAACTCCTGATAAATCTGAAAACGACCAAGGCGCTCGGGTTAGAGCCACCCCCCGTGTTGGTTGCAGGCGCGGATGAGGTGATCGAATAACGTATGCGATGCTGCCGTGCATAAGTCTGGAAAGGCCCATCGGGTCGGTTCGCCGCCGCGGGCTGCACGGTGCGAGCCATCAATTCACTTACTCAATTACTCGATCGGCACTCGCCAGAAGCGACGATGGAATGGTCAGATTCAAAGTCTTCGCGGTACGCATGTTGATGGTAAACTCGAACGTTGTTGGCTGTTCAATTGGAAGATCGGCAGGGTTCGCGCCCTTCAAAATCCGATCGACATAATAAGCGAGTCGCCGGTACGATTCCGTAAGCTTCGGACCATAAGTAAAGAGCGCCCCGCTTTGGGCGAAAATTGGCCATCCGGATATGGCCGGCATATGCTTGCTCATCGCGAAATCAATGATCGTCTTCCGATTCTGAATCGCAAAGCCGTCGGCAAGAATGGAAATCGCCTGCGGCGGATCGTCGGCCATCCTCGCCAGGGAGTCCGCGAGCTTGTCCTGAGTTTCGGTGGGGAAGTAGTCGATCCGGAGTCCGAGCTGCCGTCCGGTCTCTTCGGAAAACCCGCGCTCGAGATGCGCGCCGGGATGCTCGGGGTTGCCAACAATTGCGACACGACGCAGGTCCGGGACTATTTCCTTGAGCAGGTCGAGCCGCTTTCCGTTCAGCTCTACCGCCATCAAGGTTAGGCCGGATTTGTTGCCGCGGGGCTTCGCGAGACTATCTGCAAAGCCTGAGGAAACGGGGTCCGCGCTAATCACGAATACGACAGGCAGATCGAGCGGAGGAAGTTCGAGTGCTGCTGTTCCCTGTGCCACGATGAGGTCGACCGGCAACCGCGTCAGTTCGCGGGCGAGTTCAGGTACACGACCGTCGATCCCCTCGCCGTAGCGATACTCGATCGTAAGGGTTTGTCCTTCGTTGTAGCCGCGCTCGCTGAGGCCCTGGCGGAATGCCTCAACATAGGGCGCAAGGCTTGCCGCCGTTTGAGCGGTGACCCAGCCGATGCGACGGGCCCTCTCCGTGGATTGCGCCGCCAAGGACTGCGGCACAAGGGTCGCGGCTAATGTCGAGGCAAGGAATGCGCGTCGATGCATTTTCGCGCCGCCTCCAAACGGACGTGGCTTTACAGTGGGTTCTTTGAGCGCCTTAAAGGTTCAGCGAGCCTGGGGCCAAGGCCGTCCCGGCCGATATTGGCCGTGGAACTGGCGCCTGTGAGGGCTGCTCGCCGTGGGGCGGGACTGGCCGGCTCGATGGTCCGCTCGGACATAGCGTGAGCCTGCTTTGGGCACGATGTCGTGGTAGTATCAGGTCGGAATGCTGCTTTTTCAAAAGGTACTCCACGTGCCGAAGCCGCACCGGACGCTTTTTGTCAAATATTTCTTCACGCTGTTCATTGCCGTGGTTTTGCCCTTGGCGTTGGGAGCGATGGGGGAAGCCTGGTTTGGCTATCGCGAGCAGCGCGTTCATCTCACCGAACTCCTCAGGACGGAATCCCGATCGGCCGCCGATCGGATTCAGACCTTCACCGATGGCATTCGCGACCAGCTTGGATGGCTCGTGCAGTTTCCCTGGACGGAAGGCCAGGACGAACAGCACAAAGTTGATGCTCAGCGCCTGCTGCGGCAGGTGCCGGCCATCTCCTCGGTTTCGCTGTTCGATGGAGTAGGCGTCCAGCACGCGATGGTATCCCGCCTGGCGATAAACCGCGTTGGCGAAGCGGCGAATCTTCCAAGTGACCCGGCCGTGGCCGAGTTGCGCGGGAGTGCGTCCAAGGTGTGGTACGGCCCTGTCCGATATCAGCGCGGCTCGGAGCCGCACATGACCATTGCTGTGAGCGGAAACCGGCAAGCGACCGGGTTCGCCATTGCGGATGTCAATCTCAAGCTGATCTGGGACGTGGTCACCACCATCAAGATCGGCGAGACTGGCGCGGCCTTCGTCATCGATGACACGGGCCGTCTGGTGGCTCACCCCGATATAAGTCTTGTCCTGCGCGGGGACGCGACAGCCAGTGCATTCAATCGTCTCCGAGACGATATCGCCAAATCCAACGGCTCCGCCGCCGAAACGAAAGATATCGAGGGTGATCCCGTCGTTGCCCTGGCCGCGAAAATCCCCAGCCTTAGATGGACGGTAGTTGTCCAGCAGCCGGCCGCTGAAGCGTTCGCCCCGATCCGCTCCGCGCTCTGGCGCTCCCTACTGTTGGTCGTTATCGGCACCTTGATTGCCATCGTTCTCGCGTATTGGCTGGCGCGACGAATGACCGGCCCGATCCGGCTGCTCGAAGAAGGTGCACAGCTTGTTGGTGCCGGACAGTTCGATCACCGCATCGCCATCTCAACAGGTGATGAACTCGAGCAACTGGCTGGCCGCTTCAATGAGATGGCAAGCGAACTAGGCCTTTCGAAGGAGAAATCGGATCGCATCAATCGCTTGAAGCGCTTCCTGGCACCCCAGATTGCCGACCTTGTCGAAAGAACCGGCGACGATGCCTTGCTAGAGGGTCAGCGTCGCGAAGTGGTGGCTGTCTTCGCCGACCTTCGCGGCTTCACGGCGTTTTCGAATCGCGCCGAACCCGAGACCGTCATGAAGGTGCTCGGTGCATATCACGAGGCCGTGGGAGCGATCATCGATCGTCGGGGGGCAACATTGACAACTTTGCCGGCGACGGCCTCATGCTGTTAGTCAATGCTCCCATGAGCTGTCCCGATCCGGCGTTTGAGGCCCTCAGCCTTGCAATAGAAATGCAATCGGTCGTTCAGGGCCTGACCGCCGGCTGGCGCAAGCATGGACACCGGATCGGCCTCGGAATTGGATTGGCCATGGGTCCTGCCACCGTAGGGCGCATCGGCTATGAAGGCCGACTCGATTACACCGCAATAGGAAGCGCAGTGAACCTTGCCTCGCGGCTGTGTTCAGCCGCAACCGACGGACAGATTTTGGTCGATGCGGTCGTTGCCACGGTGGTCGAAGGAAAGATACCGCTACAGGCTCTGGGAGCTATCGCTGTCAAGGGCTACGACCAGCCGGTGCCTATTTTTACCGTTGCAACAGGCGTCATCTCCGTATCGGGACGACCGTAGCGACCCCTTAGCCCGTTTTGGGGTCACCATGTATCGAGATATCGTGGGGGTGGGGACGAGTGTCGTCAAGTTTTCGTATGGCGACTTCCGATCTTGGCCCATCCCGACCAGTGCACCCGGCTGCCCAACTGTCTGCTGTGAGGTGTAGACCGGACCTTACCGAGACCGGACCAAACTGTAGCGATTGACCCAACTGAGACATAGCGTCCTTTTGGTCCTGGTGCACCTTGCCAGTTTCGAATCGATGGTGGGGCGCCACAGCCGATGAAGATGGGCACTACTCATTCGCCGTAGCGTTATGATGCCGCACGCAATCGCGCCTCGCCACCGCTGAACACACGCCGAAGACGCCGGACATTCTTCAGGGGTATCGGACGATCCTTCGGGGCAAGTAATGCCTTATGGAGAATGGGACCGACGCACCTTTCATAGATCGAAGCGCCATGCGTCACCTCCACGTCATCTCGAAGTCATGCATTTGTCGCGCGATCACCGATTCGTCATCGCCCGACACAACGAAAAACGAATCCATGATGGAATAGACCAGCATTAGTTTTGTTTGTCTCGGACGGCGAGAATGACTCACCCTCACAATCGCCGACGACGCAATCACCTGCTTCTTGCAATCACCTGCTTCTTGATTGCCTCAAGTGAGACTGGCTCACGGTCCCAATCGACCGTGGACTTCGACCTGAACAGCACACGGCCTGAGCGGACCGCACGAACGGCGGCGTTTACGCGCCCGCCAAGCAGATCACAACTCCTAATCTCATCTAACAGGGGAATGTCATGAACATAATGAAGTCATTCGTAGCTTTGACAAGCCGTCGTTCGATGTTGCGCGGCGGACTGGTGGGCCCGGGACTCATGGGGGCCGCGCTGCTGGCCGGGATGCCATCAACAAGCCTCGCTCGCGATTTCCGCGACGACAACGAACTCACGGAAGGCGATGTCGCCATCCTGCGCTTTCTCGCTGCCCTTGAAATCCTCGAGGCCGACCTGTGGGAGCAGTACAACGAACTCGGAGGGATCCGGGACAGCGAGCTCACGAGCGGCACCGGCATCCAGGCCTATACGAATGCCCTCAACAGCCTCGACGGCGACATGTCGCAATACATTCACGACAACACCGATGACGAGTTCAGCCACGCCAGTTTCCTCAACGCCTATCTTCAATCGAAAAATGTCCCCCAGGTCAGCCTGGAAAAATTCAGGAACCTGGAGGGCAGCCAGGCGACCGGCTCCTCCAGGAAAAGACGCCTGACCAACCTGATGCAACTCACCGTCGATACGTCGTGGTGGACGCGCTACCGCAGCAGCACGCTCAATCCCGATCTCGGCGATGTGTTCCCGCCGGCGGTTCCGTCCTTGGCCACGGGCGAGCACACGGCCATCCCGCGCACCGACGCAGACCTCAAGCCTCAGAGCCGCCTCCAGGCCATCGCCAACACGGCCGCATTCCATTTCGGAACCATCGAACAGGGTGGCAGCAGCCTGTATCCGTCGCTGGCGCTGCGCGTCAGCAATGTAGAGGTGCTGCGCATCCTCCTGGCCATCGGACCGACGGAGACCATGCACTTCCAGGTCTGGCACGACAAGGTCGGCAATGTGGTGCCGATGACCGATCCGGTCACCGGCCTGACCTTCCCCGACCTCGCCAACTCCACCGACGAGAACCTGAAGGCCAACCTGATCATGCCTGAGCCCACGATCTTCAGCCGCAAGTTCCCGAACACCCCCGTCTCGATCATCCGTCCGACCGAGACACGCGGGGCCGCGATGGGGGCCGTGAACGCGCTCACGGCGGACGGCCTGTTCAAAGGCCAGTCGCTGGACTTCTTTGCCTTCCTCCAGCAACTGGCGAGTGAAGCCGACGAGGCGCAGCGCGAAATCTGACGTGATTGCCGGCTTCGCCGGCACCGGTTCTGCCCGAGCGCCGAGGCCGTCCGGAGCGGCCCGGCGCTCGACTCTACGTTTGCTCCGGTTCTTACCAAAGGTATGCCAGGATAGTTGCCGGGTCTCGCTACGGTGTCATTTCAATAACGGCAAGCGATTACGGTCGTAACAGTCGGCTCGGTAGACGCCATCGACGCAGATGAAGGGGGTCCGCTCATCGTCGCTAATGCCGGCAGTCCATTTCCGTATTTGGCCCGTTTGCGACATGCCGATAGGCGCCGACCAGTCTGCTCGTTGGGCAAGATCGGAAGTCGCGGTCGCGGTGTCAGAACGACGCGATTGACCCTCAGCAGACTTCTGCCGAACTGCTTGCCGATCCGATTCAGGCAATCTTTTTCTGAGGCACCACTTTCGTGAGTCCTGTCTCTGAAACGGGGTCTGGACCGGATTGGACCATTCCGTCGCCTCTTTCGAAAAGTTCGGATCGCGGGTCGATTCGCAGGCGGTCGAAAAGCGCTTGCAACTCAGGCCGAAGCCCGTCGCCGCAGAGCGCGGTAATCGAGTGAAATTTACGCATGGCGGTGTGCTCCTGTGTGTTTGGCCACAGTAGGAGACTTGGGCTCGCGAGCCACCCGATTACCGATAATTGACGACGTTCAGCAAGACGGCCTCGCGGGATGACAACTCGGAAATCGGGTGGCCCGCTCATGCTCGCAAGGACAACGAATATGCGAGCGGCTGTGCCGTTCGTGGAATCGATAACGTACCCGGAGGCGACTCGATGCCAGAAGATAACAAGATCGTCGTAGCGCGATGGTTCAAGGAGTTTTGGGGAAATCCCTGGAATCCCCGCATCGTCAACGAGCTCGCGACAGCCGACATTGTCGTGCACTACCCGATGCATGGACCCAAGAAAGGGCGCGCCGCGGTGCTGACGTTCATGACTGAATTTCGCGAAGTCTTTCCCGATCTGAATTTTAGGGGCGTCGGCGATTTCCTCGCAGACGGCGACCACGTCGTCGGCCGATGGGAAGGCGGCGGCACTCACACTGGTCCGGCGTTCAGCGATTTCCGCCTGGGTTCGATTCCCGCGGCCTCAGGCCGCAAGATGAAATTTGCCGGCACGACCGTGTTGCGTCTGCAACAGGGACGGATCGCCGAGGAGTTAGGACAGGAAGACGCGCTGAGCGCTATGCTTCAGCTCGGTCTGATCCGCCTTCCCGAACTTGAAATCGTTCAGGAGCGACCCGGCGGTCCTTTGCCGCCCGGATGGAATAACATGTCTCGGCCTTCAGAAACCGGCCACTGAGACTTCCACCATTCTTAGACAAGGCCGCAAGTCGCCTCTTGGCCCCTTCGCGACCTATTGCAGTGCCACACGAACTTGGTCGCTAACGGGGCATAGCGGAAATCGACAGGTCGCGATCTATTGCAGCGGGCGACGCTCGTGACCCGTTGCGGACATCGCAGCGAGTTGTCATTCTCTTGCAATGATCAATAGCTGGCTTGCCGATCTGCGCACATGGGCGGTTTCTTTGGCTGCCTGTTGCACCCTTTGCACCAGCGCATTTGCCTGTCAGGGGCCAAGCTTCGAACGCGGCATCGTATTCGAGCACGTCCCGACCGACATCGACGCACCGGTCGTCATAGAAGCCACGATCTATGACGAGACGCAGGTGGGCGACGCTTGTGGCAATCAGATGATCGTAATGAACGCGCGAGTTGATCGTGTGATTAGGGGATCGATCGATGCCAAGTACTTGAGGATATTTGTCTACATCGGAGGCTGCACCCGCGTTGGCGTCGGACAGGGTATCGTTCTCGGAACGCTTCGAGACGATCCTGTGCGCGGGATTATGTTGGAAGCAGTCGCGAGGGCAAACATGCGCGCGTGGTCCAAAGAATTCGCGCAAAAGCAAACGGCCATTTTTAGTACCGCGAAGTGCAAGAAAAACGAGTTCGGTGCCCGTGAGTGCCGCCTTACCGGCACTGGCCCGGAGTGGGCCAAACCTTGAAATGCGATTCGGTCTGCTTCTGGCCCTTCGCGACATATTGCACCGCCACGTATCTTCGCTCGCTAACGGGGCATAGCAGAAATCGATAAGCCGGCGTCTATCGCAGAGGGCGACGCTCATGACCCGAACCGGACCAATGTGATTCGCCACGCTATCCCGCGCGG